>QHPN01000094.1 GCA_003219115.1 Verrucomicrobiota bacterium
CTCAATTTCGTGAAGGAAACTCACGCCCTCGCGCTCTTCCCCGGCGGCCTTGGCACGCTCGACGAATCATTCGAAGTCCTCACTCTCATGCAAACCGGGAAAGCCCGGATCATTCCGGTAGTCATGCTCGACAAAACGGACGGTGATTACTGGGAAACGTGGCTCACGTTCGTGACCGAGCACCTCTACAAGATTGGTTTTGTTTCGGAGGACGACTTTCATTTTTTTAAAATTTTTCACGACGTCGAGGAAGCAGTGAAGGAGATCACCGGATTTTATCGCGTATACCATTCAGCACGCTGGGTGGGGCAGAAACTGGTGATTCGCATCGTCCGCTCACTCACTCCTGCCGCCGTCATGCAATTGAACGACAAATTCGCGGATTTGCTGC
>QHPN01000095.1 GCA_003219115.1 Verrucomicrobiota bacterium
ATGGGATGAGGTTTTGCTCCGCATTACTCCATTATCTATAGACCCCGGCTTCACGAGGCGGTCTGAGACTGCGCTGATTCGCCGCGCTTTTCGAGAATATAATCGTGAATCGTGTTCACGCTGCGGAGCACTTTCGTCGCGATTTCAGAATTAGGCACACTCACGCCGAAGTTTTTTTCCAACCCGACTGCGAGCTCGAGCGCATCGATCGAATCGAGACCGATCCCACTCGGCCCAAACAGCGGCGCATCGTCGGCGATCTGATCCGCCGTGATCTGCAGCATCAGGTTCTTCACCATCATTTCTTTGATGCGGGTGCGTAGGTCGACATCGGTCATAGCAAAAAGCGCCGGATATTCTCGCAAATGTCGGCGAAGTCAACCACCCCGATTTTACAGAGAAACTCACCACAG
>QHPN01000096.1 GCA_003219115.1 Verrucomicrobiota bacterium
TCCCCAGGCCGCGCGGGCGAAAGCGCCGCCAACACTCACCCGCCGCGCGCCTAACTCAGCGGCGTCGCGCATCGTGAGACCACCCGAACCACCGATCAAGACGTTGACCGGTTTCGGCGCGATAGCTTCAACAATCGCTTTGATATGATCGCGTTCCTTGAATCCCGGTGCATACAAACAATCCGCTCCGGCCTCAGAATAGGCGACCAGTCGCTTGATCACTTGATCGAGATTTTCGCGCCCGACCAAAAATCCTTCCGCGCGTCCGACGAAGACAACGCCACTGTCATGAAGCGCTTCGCGAACCGAATGGATGCGTTCGACGGCAAGATCGAAATCGTAGATCGGGCTTTCCTTTCGATCCGCTGCGTCTTCGATGGAGAGGCCGGCGACTCCGGTTTCAGCGCAGAGGCGCGCGTTTTCCGCGACCCAGTTCGGATCGTCGGCGTAACCGTTTTCAAAATCGGCGTTCACCGGAATGTCGGTCGCCTCCACCAACTCCCTGGTGTGCGCGAGCATGTCGTCACGTTTGACGCTGCCGTCGGCAAGTCCGCGCGAAAACGCGAAACCCGCAGACGTGGTCGCGATCGCTGCGAACCCGAGATGTTCCAGATATTTTGCGGTGCCGATGTCCCACGGATTCGGGAGCGCGAAACATCCGCTCTCATGCAGCTGCCGAAATTTTCTCCGCTTCTCTTCGATCGTTGGCATATGGCTTATTCAATCATTCAATCGTCGCGCCTTCGACAAAATTGATAAGCATAGTGATTCCGAGCGGGGTCGTAGCACAGGCAGCTTGTCCGCCACCGGACGGACTCGCCGTGGCGAGCCTGTGGGGCCAACGGGGATCTCGCCCGTTGATTCTTCCTGAGCGACTCGCAGGGGCGATTCTCTTAGGACTCGCTGAAGCGCATCCCTCCAGATTTGTCTTCCTCGCCTGGCCTTGCGCACGATTACAAGGCGGCAGAGGATTGCCCTTCTTCATGCGAATTACTCGATTTATTGCGAGCGGGCTGACGATTCTCTTTGTCGTAGTCGCGCTTTGCCCGTTGTCCGCCGATGCGGGTTTTGATGGCGCATTGCGGTGGCGTAACGTTGGCCCGTTTCGCGGTGGTCGCACACACGCCGTCGCCGGCGTTCCTTCCCAGCCAAATATCTTTTACATGGCGCAGGTCAACGGCGGCGTTTTCAAAACCACCGATTACGGACGAACATGGCAGCCGATTTTTGACGATCAACCAACCGGCTCGATCGGCGCCATCGCGGTGTCGATTTCCAATCCGGACATCGTTTACATTGGCAGCGGCGAAGGTTTGCATCGTCCGGATTTGTCAATCGGTGATGGCATCTACAAATCGACAGACGCGGGAAAAACCTGGACACACCTGGGATTGCGCGATGGGCAACAGATTCCACAAATCGCGGTCGATCCCGGGAATGCTGACCGAGTTTTCGTCGCGGTTGGCGGGCATCCTTACGGGCCTAACGTGGAGCGCGGGATTTTCCGCTCGCTCGATGGCGGTAAGACGTTCGAAAAAGTTCTCTACCGCGACGAGAACACCGGAGGCGGCGACGTCCAGATCGATCCAACGAATTCCGATGTCGTCTACGCGACGCTCTGGGAATCGCGAGAAGGCCCGTGGGAAAACAGCACCTGGAACGGAACCAACGGCGGCATCTTCAAATCAACCGACGGCGGCAAGAGCTGGAACCAACTCCGCAAGGGTCTTCCTGACAAAATTGTGCAGGCAAATCTCGCGATCGCGCCGAGTTCACGCGGGAGTTTGCTCGCAACAGTCAAAACGTTAGTCACATCCAATATTTTTCGCTCCGAAGACGCCGGCGAATCATGGGTCAACACGACAGACGATGCACGCCCCGCGGCAGGGATCGGCGGCGGTGAGTTACCGATTGTGAAGTTCGATCCGAAAAATCCGACGATCGTTTATTCGACCAGCATCGTTTGTTGGAAATCGACAGACGGCGGCAAAACTTGGGAAGGTTGGCGCGGTGCGCCGGGTGGCGACGATTATCAAAACATTTGGATCAACCCCGACAATCCAAACATCATCCTGCTCGGCAGCGATCAGGGCGCGATCGTCACAGTCAATGGCGGGCAAAGTTGGAGCTCGTGGTACAATCAACCCACGGCCCAGCTTTATCACGTCAGTGCCGACAACGCGTTTCCCTATCGATTATACAGTGGCCAGCAGGAGAGCGGCTCGGTCGGCATCGCCAGCCGCGGCAATGATGGCGCGATTACTTTTCGCGACTGGCATCCGGTTGCGGCGGAAGAATACGGTTACGTTGTCGCCGATCCGCTCGATCCCGACATCATCTACGGCGGCAAGTTAACGCGCTTCGATCGGCGCACCGGTCAGGCCCAGGGAATTTTACCGGTGCCATTGCGCTCTCCCGATTTTCGGATGCTGCGGACGCAGCCTGTCGTTTTTTCTCCGGTCGATCTGCACCTCCTTTTCTTTTCCGGGAACACGCTTTGGCAAACACGCGATGGCGGGCGGAACTGGAAACAGATCAGCCCCGATCTGACGCGCAAGAGCTACGAATTGCCGGCCAGCATTGGAAAATATCGCAACGATCCGACGACACAGGCGAAGCAGCGGGGAGTGATTTATGCCATCGCTCCATCGCCTCTGGATGGGAATCGGATTTGGTGCGGAACCGATGACGGGTTGATCCACCTAACGACAAATGGGGGAAAAAGCTGGAACGGTGTTACGCCACCTGCCGTTTCAGCATGGCAGAAAATTTCGATCATTGACGCCGGTCACTTTGATGCCAACACCGCTTACGCCGCGGTCAACACTCTCCGCTTGGATGATGTGCGTCCACACATTTACCGAACCCACGATTCCGGGAAAACTTGGACCGAGATCGTTCACGGAATCCGGGACGGCCAAACGGTGAACGTCGTCCGGGAAGATACCCAGAGAAGGGGATTGTTGTTCGCCGGAACTGAGCGCGCCGTCTACGTCTCGTTTGATGACGGCGATAATTGGGAGGCGCTGCGACTCAACATGCCGGCGACATCGGTGCGAGATCTCATCGTTAAGGACGATGACCTGGCGGTTGCGACCCACGGCCGCGGCTTTTGGATTCTTGATAACATTACTTCGCTGCGGCAGTGGAACAGGGATCAGCGTGAGACGGTCCTATTCAAACCTCAAATCGCACTTCGCGTGCGCTGGAGTCTTAACACCGATACTCCGGTACCACCGGATGAGCCCGCCGGCGAAAATCCGCCCGATGGCGCAATGATCGATTATTTTCTGGCGGACGATTCTCCGGCAACACTCGAGATCAAAGATAAAAACGCAAATTTGGTCAGACGTTACACCAGTAGCGACACTCCAGTGTTGCCGGATCCGAAGAAGCTGAAAATCCCAAGCTATTGGATCCGGCCGTTTACCGCGCTTTCCTCGCAGCGCGGGATGCATCGGTTTGTTTGGGATTTGCATTACACCCCGCTCGGCGGGACTGAGCCCGAGTATCCGATGGCTGCGGTTTATCGCGACACGCCTCCGTCGCCGACCTCGCCCTGGGTCGCACCCGGCGAATACACTGTTGTTCTAACCGCCGGCGGCAGGAGCTATACGCAACGATTGACCGTTAGAATGGATCCGCGCGTGAAAATGTCAGAGAAAGAATTGCAGGAACAGCTGGCGTTGTCGCAGCAATTGTCGGAGCTGCGTGCGAGTCTCGAACCGATCGGTAACGTGTTCGACTCGTTAGTCCAGCGGTTGACGAAATTACGAGCGCAGTCCTTATCGAAAAATGTCGAGGAGAAATTGAATGGGCTGAACGCCAGGTTAAAAGAGTTGGGACCGCCAAACGCGCGACCGGGAGCGCCCCCTTCGCTTCATGCTTTGGATTCGGTAAAGGAGTTGTTCGACCAAATTCAGGGAGTCGACGCCGCGCCGACCGATCGCGTCAAGACGGCCGTGAATGAAGCGCGAGGTCAGGCGGCTGCACTCACGAAACGTTGGCAAGAAATCGTTGCACAAGACGTGCCGGCGCTGAACCAAAATCTGCAAGCTGCCGGTCTCCAGTCCTTAAACCTCGCTCCATAGATGCACTCTGGTGGGTGCTCGGGTGCGGACCTCCTCTCGTCAGATTCCCCAGACCGTGGTAAAGAACCTGACATGCCCTCGGAACCGGCGCCGCAGGTGAAGTTGGCGATCGCGCACGTTCTGTTTATCGACATTGTCGGTTACTCGAAGTTGCTTATTACTCAGCAGACCGAGTTGCTGGGCAAGTTAACATTGCAGAAAGCTTATCGCACCCTGGGTGAATCCGATTATTGGCAGAAGCGATTGGATTCGACCAAAAGGCTCTACGATCAGGGAACGGCACCCGCTTCCGCAATAGCTGGGATTTACGCGATCCTCGGCGAAGACGAGCAGGCCCTGACGTGGTTGGAAAAAGCTTTCGAGGAATCCGATGACTTCCTCGTTTTTCTCAACATCCAACCACAGTTTGAAGGTTTGCACTCTGACCCGCGGTTCCAGGCGCTCGTTCAAAGAATATTTCATGCCTCGTCGGCGCAGGTTGCAGTGACAGCGACACCTTTTTGAGAGGTAATCCGATACCCCTCGAAATTGGACTCTGCGGTTAATCCAGGCGATGTGAGCGGCGAATGATTTCAGCCGGCATTGAGTCACGGTCGCGAAAAAATTCTGGCCATTTCCCGATTAGGAAATTGCCGCGCGCATCATCCTTTGCCTGACACGGCAACTTCCGTTTAAAAGGTAACAGAAAAGTAACTTTTTGATCAATTATTCCATTGTCGCCGGAAAAACGAGGAACTAGCATCACCGTTATTAAATTCACCCCGAGGTTCAATATCATGAAGAAAATTCTTATGGCTGTGGTTGCAGCCGGCCTGAGCGTCTCGCTTCACGCACAGAACGGCGCGCCGACTCAATTTAACGAAGCGACCATCGCGCAGTTACAAGCTAAAATGCGCGCGGGAACACTTACTTCTGTCGAGCTAACCAAATTTTATCTTGCGCGCATTGCCGCACTCGACCAGAGCGGAACAGACGGCGGAGTCAATGCAATCATTGAACTAAACCCGGACGCGCTTGCCATCGCGCAACAGATGGACGACTTGCGCGCCCAGGGCACAGTGCTCGGCCCTCTCCACGGAATTCCCGTGCTCATCAAAGACAACATCGATACTCACGATAAGATGCAAACGACTGCCGGGTCGTTCGCGTTGTTTGGGACACCGGCGCCAAAAGACTCCACCGTGGCTGCAAACCTGCGGCTCAACGGCGCCGTTATTCTCGGCAAGACGAATCTTTCCGAATGGGCAAATTTCCGTTCCTTTGAATCTACCAGCGGCTGGTCAGGCCGTGGCGGTCAGACCAACAATCCCTATGCGCTTGATCGTAATCCGTGCGGCTCCAGTGCCGGCTCAGGCGCAGCCGCCTCGGCAAATTTCGCTACCGTCTCGCTTGGCAGCGAAACGGACGGAAGTATCGTTTGTCCCGGAAATGCGAATGGCGTGGTGGCTCTTAAGCCCACCGTGGGTCTCGTTAGCCGCGCGGGTGTTGTTCCAATTTCGCACACGCAAGACACAGTCGGCCCGCATGCGCGCACAGTTAGCGATGCCGCCAGCACGCTTGGCGCGATTCAGAGCCGTACCTTCGATGGGCGCGACCCAGCCACCGGCGGCGTTCCGCTCGGCTGGCAGGGCACTGGCAAAACGCGGCCGCCCATTCCAGCTGATTACACGCAGTTCATTGATCCGAACGGGCTCAAAGGAGCAAGGCTGGGGCTGACCCGCGCAGGCATCGAGGGTTTCGATCCGTCCAACCCCACGCCACAGTCTATCGTTGATGCCTTCGATCAGGCGGTAGCGACACTTCGCGCCGCCGGAGCTACTGTGATCGATCTCGACGCGCAAGGCTTCACGTTCCCAAACACCGGCAACAGCGAGTTTCTTGTGCTCAGCTACGAGTTTCGCCAGGACGTGCGGAAGTACTTTGCCACTCGCGTCGGCGTGCCAGTTGCAAATGGCAGCCTATCTACGGCCATCCAGTTTAACCGCGCGCACGCCGACGTGGAGATGCCGTTCTTCAACCAGGACATCTTCATCTTTTGCGCCAGTCTTGCTCAGGGGCCCGATACGCCCCAACCACTGTTTGGCGGACTAACCTACAATGAGGCGTTGCAGCAGGACCACAACGCGGGTGTGCAGGGCATCGACAAGGCGCTCAAGCAATTTAACCTCGATGCGATCGTTGCCCCCACTGACAATCCGGCTTGGGAGACCGACCTACTTTACAGCGACACCGGCCGCTTCTACTTCGCAAGCTCCGGCCTCGCCGCGCCACCCGGATACCCAATTATCCAAGTGCCGGCAGCGATGGTCTTGCAGACGCCGATGGGCATCAGCTTTATCGGCACCGCCTTTAGCGAGCCGACGTTGATCAAGCTTGCGTCAGGTTGGGAATCGTTCACTCAGGTACGCGCTCATAACCCGCCCAAGTTCCTCGACAACACGCCATCCACTCACATCAACGGAACAAACCCGATTCGAGACACCGATACGGTTAATCCGGCGGACGCGAACAGAAAGCACCGGCGCTTATAAAGGGATGAGCGGTCTACGTTGCCGGAGCCAACTGTTACAGCGCCCGGTGAAGCCACAAGGGAAACTGCGAGCTCTCAAACGCGTCGCATACGACGCCGCTGCCGGATGCGACGCGATGCTCTTGTACTCGACGTTGGATTTTGGCTTTGAGCGTTAATCTTTCAACTTGGCCTTCGATGGAGAGCATCGGACAGTTGGACGTTGGCGTTGGGAGTTGAGCGTCTTCTTTTTCCGTCTGCTCTCTCGGCTCTGGCCTCTAGGGCTGCAGCAAGCCTCGTCCAATTTCGCTGAGCTTCGCGCAACCACACAACAATATCGCTTCATCCAACTCGCGTCGAAGAATTTCCAGAATACTAGTCGCGCCTTCTTTACCACCAACGCACAGTCCCCATAAAATCGGCCGACCAATCAACACCGCGCGCGCGCCGAGCGCAATCGCCTTTAACACATCACTGCCACGCCGAATTCCTCCGTCGACGTAGACCTCGCAGAGATCGCCCACTGCATCGGCCACGCATGGCAACGCCTCGCAGGTCGCAGGTGCAGTATCAAGTTGTCGCCCCCCGTGATTCGAAACCACCACTGCTTTGGCACCATGCTCGGCCGCGCGTCGCGCATCGTCACCGCGGCACACTCCTTTCACGACCACCGGCAAACGCGTCCATCCGCACAACCAATCCAAGTCCTCAAATCCTAGATCGCTCTTGAAATTGTCCTGCACATACGCGGCCAGGCCGCTACCTCTAACGTCAGGCAATTGACCTTTTCCTAACGGCGTCACGTTTGCCACCGTAAGACCTTCCGGCAACGTAAAACGATTTCGCATGTCGCGTTCGCGTGTGCCCAAGCCCGGCGCATCAACCGTCAGAACAATCGCTTCCGCTCCGGCTGCTTCCGCGCGTCGCACCAACTCCCCCGTGACTCCGCGGTCCTTATATATATAGAGCTGAAACCAGCGCGGACTCGCCGCCTCGGGAAAGACCGACTCCATCGGCGTGTTCGAGAGCGAGCTAAGAATGAACAGCGTCCCCGCCGCCCTGGCTGCCATTGCCGTCGCGATCTCCCCCGCCTCGTTTGCGAGTTTATGAAAGGCCGTCGGCGCAACCCCGATCGGCATGGAAATGGATTGGCCTAAAATCGTCGTGCGCAGATCGCGCTCACCGATTCCTGCGAGGACGTGGTAGTAAAGCTTCAGCCGCTCCCAGCCTGCGGTATTCTCGCGCAGCGTAACTTCATCCATCGCTCCGCCTTCGAAGTAATCCAAAACCTCCTTCGGCAACTTCCCGCGCGCCATGCGATGATAATCGTGAAGGTTGAGCAATTGCGGGTCCACAATGGACAGTAGCAGAAGGAAGAAAGGAGAAAGAAAAAAGCTCGATTTTCAACGCCTAACGAGCCAGCGCCCAATTGTTCTTACCCAATCCGACCACCGCGTGGGCGACAGATTTCTCGACACGCCGAAACTTCAGCGAAGGAGGTTCCGCGGTTGGGCGTTGAAATCCTCGCTTCTCTGTTCTTCCCTTTGCCCTCGCGTTATGGCAAAAAAGCGCGACGTATGCCGACCAATTTCTTCGCCGAACTAAGACGGCGCAACGTTCTCAAAGTTGCTCTGACCTCCGCGGTAATCGCCTGGCTGCTAATTCAACTCGCCCTCATCCCCGCGCTCGAAGTACCAAGCTGGGCGATCAAAACCCTGGTCGTCCTCTTGATCATCGGCTTTGTCACGATCGTATTCATCTCCTGGTTCTTTGAAGCAACGCCGGAAGGAATGAAACGCACCGCCGACATCTCGCCGACGGAAATCCTCCCGACATGGAGCCGCAAGAAATTCGCCGCGTTCATTATCACCACCGCGGCGCTCGCTGCTGGTTTGCTTGTGTTCGAAGTTTTTTGGCGCTAACTAACGACGCCAATATCGGATACGCCGGATTCCGGCTCGGGAATCGTTGTGGGAACGCTGCTCGCCGAGCCGCTGACGATTTAGCCGTCCGAGCCTTTCTCGAGGTGCGGGAGCGACTCGTCGAGTATAACCCAAGGCAATTTATCTTCGAGCCAGATCACTTTTTCTGACGCGAACGGCGCCGGATCATCAAGCGACGCGATAGTCACGTCGACTGTCTCTGAATCGTTAGTCTCTTCGAAAAACAAATGCGTGCCGCAACAAGCCGCAAACGATCGAACCCGACCCGCAGGGTGAATCTTGCGCGGCTCGCCTCGAATCTGGGTTTGACCAAACTACTCCGAATATTTTTTCGCAAGCGGGCCACTGAGCCGGTGGATGACGGGCGGAGCCTTACGAGCCAGTGATTTATTTGTGAACGTTGGCGTGATTTGTCTGAACTTTGGCGTGACCTGTGTGTTTGGCGGTTTGACAACCCGCATATGGATCGACTTAACTCGGCTCATGATTTTAAGGCAATCGTTTTCCCGCGGTTTTATCATAGGCACCTGCTGCTCCATCGCCCTGTTAGTCGCGTCTAATGTGGCGATCGCGCAGTCCACCCCGACTTGGACGCAACTTTCTCCAGCCAATTCACCACCGGCTCGTTCCTACCTTGCGATGACATACGATCCCGTCAGCGGAAAAATAATTATGTTTGGCGGATTCGATGGCAGGCGATATCTCAACGATACGTGGGCGTTCGATGGAACCACCTGGACACATCTGCACACCCGCGGATTGCCGCTGGCCCGCGCCGCTGCTCAGATGGCCTACGATGCGGTTACGCAGAAAGTCGTGCTCTTCGGCGGATTTAACGGACGAAATTATCTTGGCGATACCTGGCTGTTTGACGGGAACACATCGCAGTGGATTCGCGTTAGGCCTGCGCATTCGCCCACGCCCGTCACCGGTCCAATGCTTTTCACCGACCCAAATGGCCACGTTGATGTCTATGGCGGCTTCGACGGGCAGTTCTACCAGTATTCAATGTGGCAATGGACCGGCACCGACTGGAATCAATTGAATCTGCCGGCACTACCGTTTGCCCGTGGTTTGGCAGCAGTCGGCGTTAATGCTTCCACGGGAAGAGCGGTATTGTTCGGCGGCCTGGCCGACATCAATCCGGTAAATACCTGGGTCTACAACGGTACGACTTGGACCGAAAAGTTTCCAGCGACTCAACCACTCTGGGTCTATGCCGGTTCTGCGGCTTTCGATGCAAACTTGAACGCGGTTGTTCTCTTCGGCGGTGGCAGTGGCGGTATTGATCAAGACACGACCTGGAAATGGAGTAGCTCCAATTGGACTCAAGTCTTGACGACGCAATCGCCGCCGGCGCGCGAAGGCGCAGGGATGGTCTACGATCCGTTGTTAGGCCACGTGATTGTCTTCGGCGGACAAAACGACGAGGTGCCGTTGGGCGACACCTGGGAACTTCTGCCGTAAGGACGCGCTCTAGTGGCACGCGACCGACCAGCCTTCGCAAAATGGCTCCGGCTAGCCAGGCACGGCCGCCTCTACACCTACACGTTGAGCAATCGATCGAAAAAGGAACGGTAACGACGCAGGGACACGCGAAGATCTTCGGTCGAAACATCGTCGCCGCGTCCCCATTGTCCCTCGAGTTTGCTTCGTTCTTCCGCGAAACTGCTCGCCAGTCGCTTGATCACTTCCGCAACCAGCGCATCGGCTTGTTCGACCGCACGGCGCGGTTCGTCCACGAACCCAGTTTGAATATCGGTCCATCGCGTTCGGAAATCGTTGGCGTCATTTTCGGGAAACAGCGTCGACGGCGCCTCTTCGCCATCCGTCCGCTCGCGCGCCTCGGGCCGATCCAAATCTCTTGCTACTTCGGCCGTCGAATGTGGCCGATCTGCACTGCGTTCTTCTTTAACAGCGACATCGCTGCTTTTTTCAATTTTCGGTTCAATGCTCACTTACCTACCTCCTTATCTGACTCACGTTTGGTTCGTTCTGATCGGTTGGACGGCTCGGCTGCTGCCGTCTCCAACAATTCTTCAAAGAGCGAGCGGTAATGGACCATCGCCTGCCGCAAATCTTCCGTGGTCGCTTTGCCGCTTTTGTTGCGCTCGGCAATTTTGTGCGCATTGCGGTAGTTGTTCACTACATCGGGATGGTCTACCGAAACGTCGGCCGCGCGTTGTTCAAATTCCCCTACCGGATAGCGACGTGCGAGCATCAGCTCCTTGACCAGGCTGTCCGCTTCGCTCACGGCGGGCGAGGGGGCATCGACGAACCGCGCCTGGGTTTTTTTCCAATTGTCGGAAAACTGAGTCTTTTCGTCGTGAGTGAGACCGCGAATGTCCAGCTTGCGCACGCGTTTCTCCCGCTCTACCAGCGCGGCTTCGGCTTTACCCTGATCACCGTATTGATCGACGGCGCGTTTGTATTCCGGTCCAAATTGTTTGTGCAGATTTTCCGAACGCCGCCGCCGGAAATACAAAAATGCGCCAATCGCGATCACGATAACGAAAACGGCGAGAATGACGATCGTAGTGGTGTTCATTTGGTTTAGGTGTACCAGGTCATCGTCTTCCATTCGCATCAGAACCGCGCAGCGGTTTGCCAGACACGATCTAAACCTGATTTACCACAGTGGGAGGATTGTAGGCAACCGCGTCGGTTGCCTCAAACTTCAGCAGCAGGAGGACCGCCAGGCTGAGCCGAAAGCCGGACTTCATTATTGATGCACGAGCAGGAGCGTAATCGCCCCGCAGCCTCGGTGAAGCGGACCCGCTCAATAAAAGAAGCCCCGATGAGTTTTCCTCCTCACCGGGGCTCTTGATTTCCTTTAGGGTTTTAGTTTTTCGGCTTCCAGCAGATATCCCTATCTGCTGCTAACCGAGCCTCCGCTTGTTCCACGGAATTCACCGAACTCCGTCGAGTTACTAATCTTTGTGACCACCCAGGGTTCCGGTCCGAGATTAGCCGTTGGCGTTTCCTGGATCACTCGACCAATTGGCGTTGGGCCAAAGGCGATGGAGTGACCAGCCTTCGCTACCGTGACGTAGTTTTGTCCTCTGTTTTGGCAGAGGAAAAACCCTTCTTCACCCTGAAGCAGATTGGCTAGGTCCAAGCCGCTGACTGGCACGTTGATTTGTAGTTTCATTTGCTATTTTTCCTTTCTTTTGAAATTTAATCTGAGCGCCTGACTGCCGATCGCCAGATAACTTAGGTTGTATTTTTAATTCCCGACCTTTCCAGGTCCTGGGGAGAACGCGCGGCCTGAAGTCAGATAAACAGAATGGCGATCGCGCGAGGATGAGCGCGTTTGGGCCCAGAGGGCTGGATATGAAGCGCGAAGCAATCATCGATCCCGTAATCGAGGGGCCTTTGCTCGGCCTCCACC
>QHPN01000056.1:0-9344 GCA_003219115.1 Verrucomicrobiota bacterium
ATAAAGTCCGACGTTTCAATTTTCTCGAGCTCAACAACAAGCTAAGCCCGACGGAAAAGCTGGTGAAAAATCCAGAAGTCACGGTGCGTTGCCGCGGCGTGATGGAGAAATGCACTTATTGCATTCAGCGAATCAACGCCACGCGCGCGAACGCCGAGCTCGAAGATCGACAAATTCGGGATGGCGAAATTGTTCCCGCCTGCGCGCAAGCTTGCCCGGCCGAGGCGATCGTTTTTGGAAATATTCACGATCCAAACAGTCGCGTGTCGAAGTTGAAGCACTCGCCGCTGAATTACAGCATGCTGGCCGAACTCAACACGCGCCCGCGCACAACTTATCTGGCGAAGGTGCATAACCCGCATCCGGAGTTCGCGATCAATGAACGGTGACTAGTATGAACTCGCCTAACGGATCACCGATCACCGATCACCGATCACCTCCGCTCTCGCCCCTCGGCTACCCCACAAACTTGCTCGCCGGCGAGCAGACGTTCGAGAGCGTTAACGAGACCATCGGCTCGATCGTGCTGCAAGATCGGCAACCACGGCCGTGGTGGATCGGGTTCACCATCGCGTTTGTTTTGTTAATGATTCTTCTTTTCGCGGTCTCGTGGCTGCTCGTTCGCGGCGTCGGAATCTGGGGAATCAATATTCCGGTGGCGTGGGGATTTGCGATCGTGAATTTCGTCTGGTGGATCGGGATAGCGCACGCCGGCACGTTCATCTCCGCGATTTTGCTTTTGATGTTTCAGCATTGGCGCACAGCCATTAACCGATTCTCCGAAGCGATGACTCTCTTTGCCATCGCCTGCGCCGGCATGTTCCCCCTATTGCATCTCGGGCGCCCCTGGGTTTTTTTCTGGCTTTTTCCGTATCCGGACACGATGAAATTGTGGCCGCAATTTCGCAGTCCTCTCGTCTGGGACGTTTTTGCAGTCGGCACTTATTTCACCGTCTCGCTCTTGTTTTGGTATCTCGGTTTGGTTCCGGACCTGGCGACGGTGCGCGATCGCGCCCGCAAAAATTGGCAGAAAAAATTTTACGGCGTGCTTGCGCTCGGCTGGCGCAATTCCGCCGCGCATTGGCAGCGCCATCAAATCGCTTATCTGCTTCTGGCTGGATTAGCGACGCCGCTCGTCCTTTCAGTGCACAGCGTGGTGAGCCTCGATTTCGCTGTCGCGCAATTGCCCGGCTGGCATTCCACAATTTTCCCGCCCTATTTTGTCGCCGGCGCAATCTATTCCGGTTTCGCCATGGTCCTCACCATCGTAATTCCGGTTAGAAAAATTTACCGGCTCGAAAACCTGATCACGATGCGCCACTTCAATAACATGGCGAACGTGATGCTCGTGACCGGGCTCATCGTCGCCTACGGCTATTTCATCGAAGCCTTCATGTCCTGGTATAGCGGCGACATTTTCGATCAATACATGATGACCAATCGCGCGTTTGGCCCCTACGGCTGGATTTTTTGGGCGCTGATGTTTTTCAACGTCCTCGTGCCGCAAGCGCTTTGGTCCGCGCACATTCGGCGAAATCTGGTCGCACTTTTTTTAGTAGCGTTGTCGATCAATCTCGGGATGTGGGTCGAGCGGTTTGTGATCGTGATTACAAGTCTGCACCGCGACTTTGTGCCGTCGTCGTGGGGAATGTTTTTTCCAACGATTTGGGACTGGGCCACACTTTTTGGAAGCATCGGCTTGTTCCTGACACTGCTGTTCCTCTTCATCCGGTTTCTGCCGATGATCTCGATTTCCGAATCGCGCGAGATGGTAGCCGAACCGCAAAAAGCGATAACGGCATGAAGATGGAAAATCTTTTCGGCCTCGCCGCGGAATTCGAATCCCATGTCGATCTTTTGCGCGCGGCCGAGAAAGCGCACGCGCAAGGTTACCGCAAGATGGACGCCTACGCGCCGTTCCCGGTAGATGGATTAGCCGAAGCGCTGGGAAAACACAATCGCGTTCCGCTGATGGTGTTGTTAGGCGGAATCATCGGCGGCGCCGGCGCCTACTACATGCAGTGGTACGCCAACCTGGTCAGCTACCCGATTAACATCGGGGGACGGCCGATGCATAGCTGGCCCGCATTCATTCCGATCACGTTCGAGCTGACCGTGCTCTGCGCGGCGCTGACCGCATTTTTCGGATCGCTTGCCACCAGCGGTCTGCCGAAACCGTATCACCCGATGTTCAACCTTCGCCAATTCGAACGCGCATCGCAGGACAGATTCTTTCTCTGCATCGAAGCGCGCGATGCCGCGTTTGACTCCAGTCGCACGCACGAATTTCTGCAAACTCTCGCGCCGTTACAAATCGCGGAGGTGCCAAAATGAGATTTGCCCGCGAATCACTCGAATCGACCCGAATAAAAACGTGGCATCGGCTTTCGACCGATCGTGTAAGAGCCACTCACGTTTATTTGTATGATTCGTGGGCTTTAGGACTGATCCTGGTCTTTGCGGTTCTCTTATTCGCCGGTTGTCGTCGCGATATGATGAACGAGCCGCGCGCGAAAACGTTTTCGCAAAGCGAATTTTTCAAGGATGGCGCGAGTGCACGACCGTTGCCGGCCAATGTTGTTCCTCGCGGTGAAGCCCAAAATAACGACGCATTTCACACCGGCCTGACGAATGGCGTTTATGTGACGCAACTGCCGATGAAGGTGACGCCGGAACTTCTCGCGCACGGCCGCGAACGCTTCGAAGCATTTTGTGCCGAATGCCATGGGCGGGTTGGCGATGGACAGGGCATGGTCGTGCAACGCGGCTTTCCGTTGCCGCCATCCTATCATCTGGACCGGCTACGCAACGCGCCCATTGGTCATTTTATTGATGTGATAGTGAATGGCTACGGCGCGATGTCCTCGTATGCGGCTCACGTCGGGCCGGAAGATCGCTGGGCCATTGCTGCTTACATTCGCGCGTTGCAACTGAGTCAGCACGCAAGTCCAAACGATTTGCAGCCTGACGCACGAGATAAATTGGAGGCGATGCCGAAGTGAGTCGACGCGATTTCGTAAGCGAACGTTCCGCGCACTGTGCGGCCTCAATACAGGCCTCATTCGTCCCTTTCTCCTCGGAGTATCTGATTAGCGCCAAAGGCGCGGCGGTCATCCTAGCCTGGGGCAGCGCTCCAGGAATTCATGCAACGCTAGAGGGCAGCGCTGAAAGCGCGATTCATTTCGGCGCATTGAGTCGCGCCTTCAGCGCTCGCTCGGGACCAGAACCATGTCCCTGGGGCGATGCCCCAGGCTGCTTTGACGCCGCGCCTTTGGCGCTAAACACAAACCCCTCAGAGCGAGGGGAGAGGATTAAGGTGAGGGGTGCCTCCTCTTGCATGGCGAAATCGCCTTTTGCATTTGCAAAATGAATACGTCGATCTTGCGCGCACGCAGAATTTCATTCGCCATCGGGCTCCCCGCATTGGTCGCCTGCGCCCTCGGATCGACAATCGATCATCGCGAATTTTTTCTCTCGTATCTCTTTGGATTTCTTTTCTGGCTCGGGATCGCGCTTGGTTGCTCGGGATTTTTGATGGTCCACCATCTCACCGGTGGGAGATGGGGTTATCCGATCCGCAGATTTTTTGAAGGGGCGATCAGCACCCTGCCGTTTCTGGCCGCGCTTTTTGTGCCGCTTTTTTTTGGGCTGCCTCAACTTTATCCGTGGGCGACGGCGGCGAACATCGCGGCCGACAAAGTTTTGCAGCACAAGCATGCTTACATGAACGCGCCGCTGTTCATCGTTCGAACAATCATCTTCTTCGCCATTTGGATTTTGCTCGCGCGATTGCTGATCAAATGGTCTGCCCAGCAAGACGCGACGCGCTCCGTCGAGCCGACGAAAAAATTGCGCAAGCTGAGCGGGCCTGGCCTGGTGATTTATCCCACGACCGTCACGTTTGCGTTTGTCGACTGGGTGATGTCGATGGAAGCCGACTGGTATTCCACGGTTTTTCCGCTGCTGATCTGCATCGGCCAGATGCTGAGTGCGCTCGCCTTCGTCGTGATCGTGATCGGATTGCTTGTGCCCTCACCTCTATCCTCTCCCACGGGGAGAGGAGACCCCTTCTCCCCCGGTGCGGGGATGAGGGGTCCCGTTTCGCAGATCGATGCGCTGCACTCGCTTTTAGGAAAAGAAAATTTTCATCATCTCGGCAATCTGCTGCTCACCTTCACGATGCTGTGGGCGTATCTTGCCTACGCGCAGCTCATCGTGATTTGGTCGGGCGATCTGCCCCATGAAATTTCGTGGTATCTGCACCGCATCGCAGGTGGCTGGCGGGTGATCGCGTTTGCGCTGCTCATTTTTCATTTCTTCGGCCCGTTTTTTCTTTTGCTTTTCCGGCAAACCAAACGGCGGACGGAATTTCTGGTCGCAATCGCTGTCATAATTTTCCTGGCACACATTGCTGATGTTTGGTGGGTGGTCGCGCCTTCACTGTATCGAAACGGCTTTCACGCAAGCTGGATGGCGCCGCTGGCGTGGGTCGGCATCGGTGGAATCTGGCTGGCGATTTTCTTCTGGCGGCTTGAAACCGGACCGCTCGTTCCGATGAACGATCCGCGTTTCGTTGTTCCCGCAGCGGCATGAAAACTGAATCGCGCGCTCACGAAAAAAAAGATGTCGATGTTGCATCGATGTTTTTGGTCGCGCTCATTTTGTTTTTGTCCGGCGCGTTGGTTTGTCTCGCGATGTGGGGGTTGATGCGTTTTCTCGTGGCAAAACAATACGCCAAAGAAGCGGCACGACCGGCCGCCGCAACGACGGGCGAATTGTTTCCCCAACCGCGCTTGCAAACTCATCCTGGGCGCGATTTGCGAAGACTGCGCGCGGACGAAGAGGCGCGATTGAATTCCTATGGCTGGATCGATCGCGATGCAGGCGTCGCACACATTCCAATCGATCAAGCGATCGATTTGTTGCTGCGGCGCGGTTTGCCAGATGTCGGCAAGAACCAAACGCCGTTGCAATACATGCAGTCACGTCCGCAGGAAATTCCTTCTCCCAAACCTCAGCGATGAAATCTTTTCGGCTCTTGCTCTTACTCGTAGTCGTTAGACAAACAAACGCCTTAACGCCTAACGAATTAAATCAGATCACGTTCGAGCAAAAAATCGGCCAGCAAATTTCGCGCGACCTCGTTTTTCGCGATTCGGGTGGCGCGCGTTTTCAATTTCGCGCGAATTCCGGAGCCAAACCGACGCTGCTTGTCCTCGGTTACTTCCATTGCCCGATGCTGTGCACATTCATCAATAACGGCTTGATCGAAGCGATGCAGGAGTTGCGGCTTGACGTCGGCCGCGATTTCAACGTTGTCGATCTTAGCATCGATCCGCGGGAAACCTCCGAGTTGGCCGCAAAACGAAAAGCTGAATACGTGAAGCTATACGGCCGGCGCGGCGCGGCGCTGGGTTGGCATTGTTTAACGGGCGACGAGACCTCGATCCAGAAAATCGCAAGCGAAACGGGTTTCCACTTTGCTTATGATCCGCAGTCGAATGAGTACGCGCACCCGAGTGGCGTGATTGTGCTTACGGCGGATGGAACAATTTCGCGCTATTTTTTCGGAGTAAATTTTTCGGCTGACGAATTGCGCCAGGCAATTGTCGCCGCGGGAAAAAATGAGAACGGCTCGGTGATTCAGCGCCTGGCGCTGATTTGTTATCATTACAGCCCGCTCACCGGGAAATACGGCGGCTTGGTCATGTCGATTTTGCGCGCGAGCGGCGTTGCTACGGTTGTTGCAATCGCATTATGGATCTTTGCTTCAGCTCGGCATCGACCGCGCACGGAAACGTGAGCGAGAACAGCGATGGACAAGTTTCATCTTTTTCCGCCGGAAGCTTCCAGCACCGCGCAGCAAGTGGATTGGATTTACTTCGCCCTGACGGCGCTGACGCTTCTCACTTGCGCAGTCGTTTTTTTGCCGATCATTTTTTTCGCGATTAAATATCGGCGTGGCTCGGCCGCTGATCGCTCCAATCCGCGGGAGGAGTCAATCCTGCTCGAGAGCGGGTGGACGATTGTTCCACTGGTGATCTTCATCGGCCTTTTCGGTTGGGGCGCGATTGTTTATTTCCAGATCGAGAGTCCGCCGCGCGATGCCGTGCAGGTGCAAGTGGTCGGCAAACAGTGGATGTGGAAACTGCAACACGCCGAAGGCAGAAGCGAAATTAACGAATTGCACGTGCCGGTCGGCCGCGCGGTTTCGTTAACGATGACTTCGCAAGATGTCATCCACAGTTTTTTCGTGCCGGCGTTTCGCGTGAAACAGGATGTGGTGCCCAGTATCATATTTTTTGTTCGCAATACTGCGGCACGCAACATTCCGCCATGATCGGTCGCGTGGTGGTGATGGAGCCGGTCGATTATGAGCGCTGGCTGAACACCGGCCGGCCGGCGGAGAGCATCGCTCTCACCGGCGAGCGATTATTTCGCGAACGCGGTTGCAGCGGTTGCCACAGTGTCAACTCAAAATTTCACGCGCCACCGCTCGAAGGTGTCTTTGGAAAATCCTCGCCGCTGGAAAACGGCGAGATCGTCCCGATGGATGAACGCTACGTGCGGGATTCGATCTTGCTGCCCGGAAAGGAAATCGCCAAAGGCTACCAAAACATCATGCCGAGCTACGCCGGGCAGCTCAGCGAAGAAGAAATCATGCAGCTGATCGCCTACCTCAAATCGATCGGGAATCAAAATCCGCCTGACGAATCGAAATGAAAACTGCGACGGAGATCGACATTCGAACCGAAGGTCAAATGGCGCGCACGCATTATCTCAATGTCGATCTTGGGGTGAAATCGTGGCTGCTCACAACCGATCATAAACGCATCGGGATTCTTTATCTCTGGACGATTTTGATTTTTTTTGTGATCGCGAGTGTGGCGGCGGCGATGATGCGATTGGAGTTGCTCACTCCGCAAGGTGATCTCGTGACGAACGAGACTTACAACAAACTCTTCACCATCCACGGCGTATTGATGGTTTGGTTTTTCCTGATCCCGTCAATCCCGGCTGTTCTCGGCAATTTTGCGATCCCAATGATAATCGGGGCACGCGATGTCGCGTTTCCAAAATTGAACCTGCTGAGCTGGTACATCTTTGTGGCCGGTGGCGCGCTGGCGCTTTGGTCGCTCATTCACGGTGGCGTGGACACCGGATGGACCTTCTACACGCCCTACAGCACCACTTACGCGAACTCGCATGTCATCTCCATGGCCGCTGGCGTTTTTGTCGCCGGATTTTCATGAATTTCATGACCACCATTCACAAAATGCGCGCGCCGGGTCTGACCTGGTTTCGATTGCCGCTGTTCATCTGGTCGATGTATGCCACGAGCTTGATTCTCGTGCTCGCCACGCCGGTTCTTGCGATCACTCTGGCGCTGATGTCAGTGGAACGTTTCTGGGGCGTGGGAATTTTCGATCCAAAGCTCGGCGGCGATCCGGTTCTGTTTCAACATCTCTTTTGGTTTTACTCGCACCCGGCTGTTTACATTATGATTTTGCCTGGCATGGGGGTGATCAGCGAATTGATCACGTGTTTTTCGCGTAAACAAATTTTCGGCTACGGGTTTGTCGCGGCCGCAAGCATGGCAATCGCAATTCTGGGATTCGTGGTCTGGGGCCATCACATGTTTGTCAGCAGCCAATCGGTTTATGCCGGTATGGTTTTCTCGATCCTGAGTTTTCTTGTTGCAGTCCCGTCCGCGATCAAAGTTTTCAACTGGACGGCAACGCTGCACAAAGGGTCGATTTCATTTCAAACGCCGATGCTTTACGCGCTCGGATTCATTGGCCTGTTTACGATAGGCGGAATGACCGGTCTTTTTCTGGCCACGCTGGCGGTCGATGTTCACGTCCACGACAGCTACTTCGTCATCGCTCATTTTCACTACATCATGGTGGGCGGAATGGTGATGGCCTTCATGGGCGGGCTGCATTATTGGTGGCCGAAAATTACCGGGCGCTTGTATCCGGAGTTCGCCGGCAAACTCGCCGCCATGATCACTTTCATCGGATTCAATCTCACTTTCTTTCCACAATTCATTTTGGGATATCTCGGAATGCCGCGGCGCTACCACGCCTATCCGCCGGAGTTTCAATTGTTCAACGTCCTCTCGACCGCCGGCGCATCGATTCTTGGTATCGGATATTTGCTTCCGCTGATTTATTTTTTGTGGTCGCTGAAATTCGGTCGGGTCGCCGGGCCAAATCCGTGGCGCGCAACCGGCCTGGAGTGGCAGACGGCGTCGCCGCCACCGAAACATAATTTTGAAAAAACGCCGGTTGTTACAACCCGGCCATACTCCTATTCCGCCCAAGAAGATGCCGATCTTAACCTCGCCAGCGTCTAACGAATCCGCATTCCTCGCCGAACAATTCGACGACATCGAGCAGCAGCGTGATGCGGCCAGGCTCGGGATGTGGATTTTTCTTGCGACTGAAGTGCTTTTTTTTGGTGGACTGTTTCTTGGCTACACCATTTACCGATTCACTTACGGTCACGTTTTCATGGAAACGAGCCGGCGCCTGGATGTCGTGCTCGGCGGAACAAACACCGCTGTCCTCCTCGTCAGCAGTTTGCTCATGGCATTCGCGGTCCGCGCGGCGCAGCTCGATCAACGCCGCGCACTCGTGAGGCTGTTGCTCGGCACCGCCTTGCTCGGATGTGTGTTCATGTCCATCAAGATGGTCGAGTATCACAAGGATTACGTGGAGCATCTCGTCCCGGGAACGCATTTTGAATGGACCGGTGCCGATCCCTCCAATGCGGAATTATTTTTCTGGATTTATTTTGCCATGACCGGCCTGCACGCAATTCACGTCACGGTCGGCATCGGAGTGCTGCTTGTTCTCGCACTACTGGCCTGGCGCGGAAAATTTTCTGGCGGAAATTACAATCCGATTGAGGTCTCAGGTTTGTATTGGCATTTCGTCGATATCGTCTGGGTTTTTCTTTTTCCACTTTTGTATCTGGTCGGACATCGATGATAACGACTACGGAGCTGTCCTCATCCTCACCTTCTCCCACGGGGAGAAGGGATCACCTCTCCCTTTGGGAGAGGGTTAGGGTGAGGGAAAAGGAATCTCCTGGGCCGTCGCAGCGCCACGGGCGGAGATGATGGAAAAAGTTATCGATCCAAAAATTTACGTGCGGACATGTCTCGCATTGCTCGCGCTACTCGGGCTAACTTGGGCGATCGCTTACGTTGATCTTGGGCCGTTCAACTTGATCGTCGCGCTCGCGGTCGCGATGGCGAAGGCAATTGTGATCGCGCTCTTTTTCATGCATATCAAAGGCAGCAGCCGACTTTTGTATCTCGCCGCGGTTGCCGGCCT
>QHPN01000056.1:9382-9701 GCA_003219115.1 Verrucomicrobiota bacterium
TGAGTCACTCGTCCGCTTGTCGCGTCCTCGCGAAATCGCCCGACGGCCTCACGCGCACAAAGAAACGTTGCGCACTATTATGGACAAAGTGTTTCGGCAGCGATTGGAAAGAGCGGTCGATCTTCTTGCGGTGGATCAAGGCCGAGCGATACGACCCGGTCACAATCGACAAAAAATATTGGCTGAAAAGGGTATAATTGTAACTGCACAACGCAGACGCTATCGAGGGTCGGGTTGGAGCGCTGCCGCCCTTTGGGCTTGGCTCCGACTTACGTGCGCGCTCTTCGCAAACGCTGATCGTGACCGTTTTTCATACACG
>QHPN01000057.1:0-432 GCA_003219115.1 Verrucomicrobiota bacterium
GCGGGTGCGTCGGCGATTGTGTAATCGGGAACGATCTGCATTCCGCCACTGGTGCGAATCGGTTTCTTCGTTTCGGCAACGGTGTAAAGGCGAAACGGCATATCCTGACGAGTCGGGATCATGACGACCTGAAAAACTTCCCACGGTCCGCAAAAGTCGATCACGACCGCACCATCTGAAATCAGAAAGGCGACCGGGATCGGATCTTTTTCCGGTGGTTTGAGAGAACCTGTTTTTTCCGTCGGAGCCGCCGCAATGAAGATTCCGACCGGAACCAGCAATGCGAGAATAGTCAGGAGTGCCTGCTTGAAGTCAGATCGTGTATTCATGCCGAGATGATCTCTCTAAGGCGTCCTGGCAGCAATGACAACAATCACAATATTTCTGCCATAAAAGCCGAGACCAGTGACGAGTGACAAGTCGAAACAGCTG
>QHPN01000057.1:605-1998 GCA_003219115.1 Verrucomicrobiota bacterium
CGGACAATTAGGTCGCGCACTTACAAGGAGGTTGGCCAACTTAGTGGCAACGTCGAGCGTAGGTTCGATTGACCCACTCCCTCCCGCTCGTTCGCCCTTTGGGCTTCCTCTATGTCGCTCCGCTCCCGCGCGCTCCATTCCCGCCTGGGACATTGTCAGCGCGCGATCTTTATAAGTTCGTGACCCATTTCTCCGAATTCAAAGCTCTAAGAAGATGGAAACTTAGACAAAATATTTCGCGAACCATGTCCGTCGATCGCCGTGGTCCGCCTCTTCCGTCTGGCGGATCCGACGTGACCGAGGTCGTAATTTCCATAACGGTCGATTTTCTGACTATTTGTAAGTTATTGTAAATAAGTGGAATAACTTGATATGGCGCTGCCTGATTCTTCCGCTTTTCAGCATCGAACCTGCTTATTTTTCTGCAATTACCACAAAGAGAACCGGAACAACAGACATGCCAGGAAAAACGCATTCTCGGCCAACACGACGGGCAGGCTTTACCCTGGTCGAAATAATGATTGTGGTCGGCATAATTACCCTGCTGGCAGCGCTCGCGATCCCAGGGTTCCTTCGGGCACGAAAACGAGCGCAAGCCTCGCGGGTAAAGGACGATCTGCGGCTCATCGAAGCCGCCGTCGATCAATATGCAGTCGAAACCCAGAGGCAGCCGGGCGCGGTTGTATCCGTCGCTGATTGGACCGCCTATCTGAAAAAAGAGACGCTACTTTGCACAACGGGAAAGGATCTGCTCGGGCACGATTTCGGTTCGCAGACTGTCGATCAAATCCCAATCATTCCATCTGCAACGTACGCTGCGTTGTCCGATGTTGCTGACGACGGATTCTGGGCACCGTTTGGCCCATAGTCGGGCATTCGGAACATAGGCTTGTCAGCCGCAGTTTCGATTGAATCCCTACAAGAGCCGGGCTGAAGTCAGCGGTAGAAAATCGGCGACAAAACTGCTAAACGCTAGGCCATGGCAGATCCAGCGGTTGAACGCGAGCGACCCCCAACGACCGGATCAGCCGCAACGGCGCCGCCGCAACGAGCGGATGAAATTTTCCTGGAAGGACCTCGCTCGCGCTTTGGCGAGTTGGTAACCCTCCTTCGCGTACTCCTCGACTTCCTCCGCGGATTTCGCGTTCAGCGGTAGAAGTTCGACAACAAAACTGTTAACGCTTAGGGCAATGACAGATCCTTCTCTGGAGCGCGAGCGACCCCCAACGACTGGATCAGCCGCAACCGCGCCGCCGCAGCGGGCTGATGAAATTTTCCTGGAAGGCCCACGCTCGCGCTTTGGCGAGTTGATTACTCTCTTTCGCGTGCTACTGGATTTCCTCCGCGGATTTCGCGTCCTCCATTTCGTCGGCCCATGCGTGACCGTTTTCGG
>QHPN01000057.1:2045-8443 GCA_003219115.1 Verrucomicrobiota bacterium
AAGATGGGCGCCGCCATTGCGCAACTGGGATTCACTGTCATGACGGGCGGCGGACCGGGCATCATGGAGGCAGCCAATCGCGGAGCGAAGGCGGTCAATGGTCGTTCGGTTGGTTGCAACATCGAGTTGGAATTCGAGCAACACCCCAATGCCTTTCTCGATCGCTGCGTCATCCTGCACTACTTCTTCGTCCGCAAAACGCTGCTGGTAAAATATTCTTATGCCTTTGTTGTGATGCAGGGTGGCGCGGGAACGCTGGATGAGTTGGCCGAGGCTGTGACCTTGATACAAACCCGCAAGATCAAAAATTTTCCCGTCGTGGTGATGGGAACCGAGTACTGGCGCGATTTGCTCAAGATGTTCGAGAAAATGGCAGGCGAGGGGATGATCGATCGATCCGACCTTGAGTTGATTTTCGCGACTGATTCTGTGGAGAAAGCAATCGCGCACATTCGCGAAAAAGCGATCACCCCTTTTGGCTTAAAACTGTTGGTGCGGCGACAACTGCCCTGGCTGGGCGAGCGCGCCCTGCCTGCGCGCGCGGCTAAAATCGCACGCTAACGAGATTAAGGTCATACGCTTAAACCTTGGAGGGACACGCCGCTGTCGTGTCCCTAATTAGGGCGCCAATAGCGTATTTCGGCGGCGCTTCTGTAGCCGCGCCTCTATGAGCGCCGAAAATCTAAAATAGTCGGCGGTCATAGACCGCCGCTACAGTCTGGTGGCGGGCGGCTTTAGTTTAAGCTGCTTTCGAAAGAATGACGAAGTCCCAATGACGAAGACATCGGGTGCTGGGTTATATTAGAAGACCAAGTCCTAAGCAATCCGAAACTTAGTCCAAATCGCCTCCGCAGAGCGTCGCCCTCCCAGTGAGTTTCGCGAGGACGCATTGGTAGGGCGAGACTCTGTCGAGCCGCGGCGCATCCGCCTAATCCGCGATTAAGTCAATTCCGCTCTTTTGAGCTTTGGGGTTTCCCTTGGGATTTGGAGTTTGGGTTTTGGGATTTCGAGAGAAGTTACTCGTCTTCAGTGATTAGGCCGAAGAGTCCGTGCTCTTCATCGGCGATTCCGGCCGTGAAATAGACCCCGTCGCCGAGGACCAGCATATCCCACAACCCATCAAATTGGAGGGGAGTGCCGTCGGCTCTGTGCCCCCGATCCAAGTTCGCTAATTTGCGGCGGTCTCAGACGCCGGTTTCTGTCGGGGAAGATACTTTCCCATTTGAAACCTCAGCGCGGTTGTGATTCGAAAGACCCGATATCGAGACGCCCACCACCACACGCGGAAAACCAGGTCCGCGTTGATCGTAAGGCAGTGGGGATTGAATGAATACGGGTTAAAGTTCGGATTGCCAGCATTGATCGCCGGGCTGTTTTGCAACAGCGCATGAGTCAAGGTCGCGCCACCATCACTCCGGGCGTGATGTGAAAGACTCGGACTCGCATCAGCAAAGCCGGTGGGATTCACTTGTTGAAAATTTTCGTCGTAGGTCTCGACTCGAGCAGTGTGGAAGTTTGTCGCGTAAAGAAAATTGTGACCATTGGCTACACCCAAAGTCGCGCCTTTGTAAATCGCGCGTTTGCTGCCTTTATTGGTGCCGTTATCGACGGCGATGATGGCGTGCGTCTGGTCCAGCGTCGGGTTCCAACCGGATATCGAACCGTCTTCACTGACAAAAATAAAGAAGGCGGGCGCGGAGTTTCCATTTTTTGTCACCTTGAAGAACGGGGTGCCGTTGAAGACGACCCCGGTCGGATTTCCGCCTTCCTTGTTGCGCGCCGCAGTTGGAATCGTGACAACCAGAGAAGCGGCGGTGCCATCCTGGTGATAGAGGGTGGAAACACCGGTCCCGTTGTCACTCACCCAGATCGTGCCGTTGGGGGAGACGGCCATACCCCAAGGGTTGACCAGATTTGGATCGACGTGGGTAGCGACACCGGGAATGTCGGACTGGAGATTGGTCCAGCTGTAGGTATCGGAGCGCGCCGTGGCAAGACTAAATGATGTCGCTGCCAGGGTGAGCAGCACATTTATAATTAGGCGACGAAGTCCTCGCATAAAATTTTCTTTCTTGGTTGTGATTTATCTTTTCTGCCGATGATATCGTTCAGTGTCGGCGAGGCGGCGGTGAGTTAGCGGGACTCTTTGGTAACAAAACTGTTACTTTGGTTTGTAGAGGGTCCCGGCAAAATCAGCCAGCTACGCCGCAAATGTCGGCATCGGTGCGAGCCGCACTGGCATATGTGGAGCCGTTTCGATCTCACCCACGGAAGTTTGGGACACGACGAAGCGTGTCCCCTTCGGCTTGAAGCGTGAGATGGATAACAACGTTGGATGGCGCCGCGTCGCCTGCCACGCCAGAGCCGTGCGACGGCGGATCGGCGCTCAAACTTTTCTCCAATCGTCAGGCGCGGCGCTGTTGTTTCACGAAATTGCCTGGAAGTTTCTGTTCGTCGTCAGGCACGGAGCCTGCCGCATTTCCCAAAGCAGCTTCTGCCGCGGGCAGGTATTGTTTGAAGCGATTCTTATCGATCGCCTTCATGAATGCTTCGTGCGGCGAAACAATGCCCTTTTGTAAAAGCGCAAAGATGGCGTCGTCCATGAACTGCATTCCCTGGGCACGACCAGAAACGATTACGTCCTGCAGTTTTTGAGTTGCGCCTTCGCGAATAATCGCAGCGACTGCTGCGTTCGCGATGAGTATCTCGTTAACCGCGATACGTCCCGAACGGTCCGCCCTTTTCAAGAGCAATTGCGCCAGCACTCCACGCAGCGAATTGGATAGCATGGTCCGCACTTGCGGCTGACGGCTCGCGGGAAAGACATCGACCATGCGATCGACGCTCTTGCGCGCGTTGTTGGTATGCAGTGTTCCGAACACGAGCAGGCCCGTCTCCGCCGCGGTCAGCGCTAGCGAAATCGTTTCCAGATCGCGCATCTCGCCGACGAGCACGACATCGGCATCTTCACGCAACGCCGCGCGGACCGCTTCCGGAAACGAGCGGGTATCGGCGGGCACTTCACGTTGGGTGATGATGCTCCGTTTGTTGTTATGGACGAACTCGATCGGCTCTTCGACGGTTACGATGTGTCGCGCAAAGTTGATGTTGATGTAGTCAATTAGTGCGGCCAGCGTCGTTGATTTTCCAGAGCCGGTTGGCCCGGTTACAAGGACAAGTCCGCCGCGCAAGTTGCCAAACTCCTTCGCGACCACCGGTATTCCGAGGTCTTCCAGCGAAGCAATCTTGGTTGGAATTAACCGAAAGACGGCACCATACCCGTTCGATTGTTTCAGGAAATTGCAGCGAAACCGCGACGCTTTATCCATCTCGTAGGCGAAATCGAGATCACCGCGTTCTTCGAAAATTTTCCAGTTCGCCGGACCGGCGATTCCACTCAACATCAGGACCGCTTCATCGCGCAGGACCGGCTCGGGCCGCATCGGCATGACATCACCGTGCCGCCGCATTTTGGGCGGCTGACCTTCCCCGATGTGCAAATCGGAAGCGCCTTGCGCCACAATCGTCTGCAGGAATTGATCGAGATAAGGCATTAGCAAATGACGAAATCCGAATGACGAAGCACGAAGGAATGACGAAAATTGAATGGCAAAGCCTGCTCGAGCGCGTCGGTTCGCACTTCGTCATTCGCCATTAATTCGTCATTCGTCATTCGAGCTTCGTCATTTCACGATGTGTTGTCGCACGATTTGTTTTTGGTCGGCGCGGGCGAGCGCTTCTTCAGCGTTAATCAATCCGCGGGAGTAGAGGTCTATCAGCGCGTCGTCCATCAATTGCATTCCCTGTTTCCGACCGGTTTGGATGATTCCCGGCAGCATAAAGGTTCGCGCTTCGCGGATAATATTCGAGACCGCTGGTGTATTGGTAAGGGTTTCGATCGCCAGGACGCGACCGGTGCCGTCGGCACGCGGAATCAATTGCTGACTGATGATGCCGCGCAACGATTCGCTGATCATGATGCGGATTTGCTCCTGTTGATCGACGGGAAAGACGTCCAGCACACGGTCGAGGGTGCGCGCAGCGGTTCCGGTGTGCAGTGTTCCCAGCACCAGGTGACCGGTTTCCGATGCCGTGATCGCGAGCGAAATCGTTTCCAGATCGCGCATTTCGCCGACCATGATTACGTCCGGATCTTCACGCAACGCACCGCGCAGGGCTACGCCGAATGAGTGCGTATGAGTGTGCACTTCGCGTTGCGTGATGTGGCACCCTTTCGGATCGAAGACATATTCAATGGGGTCTTCCAGCGTGATGATGTGCTCGCGTCGCTCGAGGTTGACCTGCTCCACCAACGCGGCCAGGGTCGTCGATTTCCCACTGCCGACCGATCCGGTGACGAGAATGAGGCCGTTATGATAACGCGTCAGCAATTTCAGATGCTCGGGCAACCCGAGCTCGTCCATGGTGCGAACGCGCGTGTTAATGATTCGAAAAACGATGTCGGTCCCGAGACGTTGACGAGCAACGCTCGCCCGGTATCTCCCTTTTGCGTTGGCGTAGGCAAAGTCGGCATCGCCGCGTTCGTCAACCAGCGTCCGCTGCGCTTCGGTCAAAAAGGAGTCAGCTAATTTCTTTGTCTGTTCCGCTTTGAAACGGGGCGCATCCGGCCAGATCGGCTGCAGCGTGCCATGAAGGCGCCAGATGGGCGGCGCATTTACTCCAAGATGAATGTCGGAAGCGCCGGCCTGCTGGCCGATTGCGAGATATTCATCAACGTGACGCATCAACTGAGTACTCATCGGGCACTATGATCATGCCATCCGCGGTGCGACGAGGTAAACCGAAAAGGAGGAAAACGATGCTCAACCTGGGATGTCGCTAGAGGGAACAAGAAGCTGAAGAGTCTGCCCCGCGAAATACGCCAAGTACACCAAACGCTGTTTGAAGCAGACAGAAATTTCCCCAAACCGGCTCCGCAGAGCGTCGCCCTACCAGTGAAATTTTGGCGAGGACGGATTGGTAGGGCGAGACTCCATCGAGCCGCCGAGACTTCGTCGCCTCTCCGCAAGATGCCAGCGAGAAAATCAGCGCGTTGCCTGCGATCTTGTCCTTGAATAACCAGTAATCTTATTAGTCACGAATTTCATCAACGTCGGCCGAAGCAAGGTCGCGGCAAATTTCAAGACCCCAACCAGCGCTCCTGCCTCCAACAGGCCTTTGCCGTTTCCCTGAGAGTTGCCTTTCCCGCGAATGTAGACCTTTTTCTTTCGCGCCGGCGCGACCGCGATCAGCAAGCCGACGACTGCGAGTGCTCCGATCCACAGCCCGGTTTGATCGCGAAATGAATTCTTGAGCTTGCGCGGAATATCCAGTTCGTAACGCAGGCCGCTTAGCTCGCGTCCCATCCGATCACGCGACAGGGCGATATCGCTTTTTATCGCGGCTCGGTCTTTCCGAGGGATTTCAGCCATTGTTGATCTCTCTTTAATTCCGCTCGTGTTTCGGGGTAGAGCCGGCCGGTCAGTTTCGCTTTTGCTAACAAGACACAGACGACAGCCAAGACAACATGCAGCAAGCCGGCGCCGAGGGCAATCCATGTCCACGAAACACCGGTGCCATGAGCGATGCCAGCGATCAGACTCGCCAGAATGAAAATGTATCCGAACACTACCGCGATCAGTGCGGCCAATGCGAAAGCGACGACCGCCACCAATTGCAGCAGCATCGCCTTCGACTCGACCGCCAGAAGCGCGGCTCGAGTCTCAACATACGCGAACAACGCGCTGATTAACCCGATCGCGTTATCGATCAATCCGGCGTGTCCAGCCGGATTGTGCACTCTCGCGCCGGCGCGAGCCATGAGGCAGGCCTAGCGCCGGAAGATCAGACCCAAAACGAAACCGATCCCAAGCGCGGTCAGGACCGCCTTCATCGGATTCTCGCGAACATAATCTTCGCCGTCCTCCTGCAGGGTACGAACGCGCACTTTCGCGTCGTCCCAGGCTTGAGTGGCCTTGTCGCGATAGTCCTCCGCCATCGTCGTTGCCGCCGACCTTAAGTCTTCGGCTGCGCGACGCGCGTGAGTCTTACTACTCTCGAGTTTGTTTTGCGCGCTACTGGAAGCGCCGCTTTGATTTGATTTTTCTTCAGCCATGATCTTTCTCCAAATAGTTAATAGTTTGCCTCATTATCCGGTCGCCCAGGCCGATGCGCAAACCTTTCCGTTATCCCTTATTTTAAACGAAATTGAGGTGCCTGCAGCGCTTACGTGGCGGGTCGATCTGGGGAGCGCAAGCGCCCTCGCATGCATATTGCGGCGCCTCGCCGCAATGCTCTGGACCGAAAGGTTCGCGATGGCGAGGGCACCATCGCCAGCACGCGAGGCGCGTGCGCTCCCCAGAAAAAATTACAGCGTCGCGCCTACAACCTACTGCTCG
>QHPN01000057.1:8486-11985 GCA_003219115.1 Verrucomicrobiota bacterium
CTCGACCGACACCTTGTCTCCCGGCACGATTCGAATGAAATGCTTGCGCATTTTACCAGAAATATGAGCCAGGACGTTGCGCTGCCCGGGCAAGTCAACGCGGAACATCGTGCCAGGTAATACTTGGGTCACCGTTCCTTCTGTTACGATCTGGGCTTCCTTCGGCACGCCGAAAAATAATCATCCGCCGATTTTCTTCAACCCACACGGCGTAACTGCGGTCGCTGACTGCGGATAACTAACCGTGTTTCTGCTTAACGGCGCAGCGATGCTTCCGGGAAAAACTCACCGATTTCGCGCCGCTTCCACCACGCGCCCGTGGCCCGATGTTCTTCCGAAGTCGTGAACTGATATTTGAACAGAACGGCCCGGACGTATTTCGGCGGTTTATCGGGAAATGGATTGCGGGCGAGCAAACGCGTCACGCTGGGTTCGTTGTCGAGCAAACGGACAACAAAATTTTCGAACCATTGTTCCTGCCGCAGACCGCCTAATGCCGCAAACCACATTTGCCAGTCCAATCGTGGCTGATGCGGTGCACACCAGCGTGGCGCGCGATTTACGTCGCCTGGTTTCCATTTGAATTCGTAAGAAACCCAATCGATGCCGTCGGCACTGCCTTCGACTTGAATTTCCGGGCGCTCTTTCGTCATGACACGGAAGAGTCCGTAACCGTTTGCGATTCGGAACGGCTCGATCCGCGCGTAGAGCGTTAGCAGCGACTTTGGCCAGTCGGCCTCTGGCTTGATCGCGGTGTAATTCAGCCAAAGATTAAGCGGTAAGGTAATGATGAGAACAGCGATGGCGAGCCAATGCCGTATTTTGGTAGGGCGAGACTCCGTCGAGCCTTTCGAGAATGCGCGCGGCTCGACGGAGTCTCGCCCTACCATCCACACCGCATCATCGATGAGCAAAAGGCAAAGCGCGATCGCGAGCAGGTTGAAGAAGCAATAGTTGCCGGTGATGGCGATAGCGATTTGAAGGAAGATTAATAATCCGGCTGCGGTTAATCGTACTCGGCGCGGTGCCCAGATAAAAAACGGGACGATGATTTCGACGAAGAGACAAAACGCGACCGAGAATTTTTTGAACCATTCCGGATGTTTGTCCGCGAACCAGGCGAAAATAGTCGGCAGCGGTTGGGTCCAATAGTGATAGTCGAGCGCGGTCAGCGCGTTCCACTGAAAGGAATGGTCGAGCCAGCCCCAGCAGTCATCGCCGCTGGTCAACTTCACCATGCCCGACATGAACATCAGTTTGAAAAGCAAAAACTTAAGGAGAAACAACGCGACCGAAGAAGCTGCTGTAGCCGGGATCGCCGATCCCGGATTTTCCTTGGGCCAAAGCTGCCAGGGCGCGAAAAAAATCGCGAGAAACCCGGTTTCGAGCAAAAGGATGTCCCATTGGAAACTAAGAAAGTTTTGCCCCGCCACGGCGAGCGAGAGATAAAAAACGAAAAGCAGCGCTGCCGAAATCGCCGGCGCGATGCGAAAAATGAGGAGAACGGAAAGGACGACGCCGCCGCCGCAAAGAAAATGGAGAAAGGAATTGCTCGAACTGATCCAACACAATGTTGGCAAGACCGATACTGCCCTGAGCCCAATCTGGGCTTTGGCGTTCGCTAAGTAGATTTCAATTGGGATAATGCCTTTAGCGCCGACTAGACCGTGGATCTGCGTCCAAAGCGAAACGAACGCGATGAGGTAGATCAACCCGAGCGCACTGAGAAACCAGCGGCGTGCCCAAAAATAGGTTGGCGGCCGGACATCTTTCCCCCAAAGTAACCGCGTCATCGCCGAGGCGAAGGGCCGATTTTCCGCGATGACGCGGTAAGCCAATTCAGAAACTGCGGCGAAACCGGGGACATGCTGGTAACTCCACCACAACCATTTTTTCGAGCGACAACAGCGCAACGATCGATAAACCGCTGCCGCCGCGACAAAGACCTGACCGTTCCTATCGATGTAAACGACCGAGCGCTGAAATTGTTCCGGCGGGATTTCAGGAAAGCGTTCCGCGATCTCCTGGTAGGGTGCGTACTCAACTTCTCCGCCAGTAATTACGCGCCAGCGCTCGATCCAGCGCCGGCAAAAGTGACATTCGCCATCCCAAATCAGGAGCGGCTTGGGCAGGGGATTGGAAACGCGGGGATGCTCTTTCATGAGCTGAGTGGTGGATCGCACGTTCCGTCGCACGATCCTACCAGCCTCTTTATAGGTCATTCCGAGCGTAGTCGAGGAATCTCTAACTATTCAGAAATGGTTTGGCGTGATTCAGACATTGTTTGTCATCCCGAGGCAAGCGAGGGCCCCTACCAATGGTCGTTGATCACACAAGCCAGGTCGAACATTGCATCGACGTTTGTGAGATCCCTCCTCGTCTTTGCGCCTCGGGATGACAACTGCGAGAAGGTAATCTCGACTCGAAAGCACATTGTGAAACTGAGAGTACCGAGCGCAGTCAACCGAGGAAATAGTTAGAGATCCTTCGGCTCCGCTGCGCTTCGCTCAGGATGACAGGGGAGTGGAAAATTCGGCCCAGACCGGCGCGTGATCGGAGGGATCCTTGCCGCTGCGCATTTCACGATCAATTCCGGCGGCCGTGCAGCGTTTGGCTAATGAGTCACTTGCCAGAATCGCATCGATGCGCAAACCGCGATTTTTTTGGAATGCCATCATCCGATAATCCCACCAACTGAATAACCCGGCATCGGCGTGATGAATGCGCAGCGTGTCGCGTAAGCCCACCTGTTCGAGTGCGCGAAAAGCGGCGCGCTCGTTCTCCGAACACATAATGGCGCCGCCCCAGAGTCCGGGATCGTGCACATCGCGATCTTCCGGCGCGACATTGAAATCGCCGCAGACGACAACATCGCGAAAAACCTTCTTCGCATTGGCGATGCAATCCCGAAGCTCAACAAACCATTGCAGCTTGTATTGGAACGCGGGCGAGCCGACGGCCTGCCCATTCGGAGCGTAAATGCAGAAAATGCGAGCATCTCTAATCGTCGCAGCGATGGCTCGGGCCTGCGGATCTTCGCCCGCGGCGCACAATGCTGCTTCGCGGTCGTGCAGCTGTTGTCGGGACAGAATCGCCACGCCATTATAAGATTTCTGCCCGTGAAAAACGCTGCGGTATCCCTCGGCAGAGAGCACCAGTTCGGGAAATTGATCATCGCTGCATTTCGTTTCCTGCAGGCAGACGACATCGGGTTGTTCCTTTGCCAGCCACTCGAGCAGCCGTTCCTGGCGCTTGCGGAGCGAATTGATGTTCCAGGAGGCGATTTTCACGTGGCGCAAGTTTCCAACTTGCGTTGTTTGATTCGCAAGCTGGAAGCTTGCGCCACTCTCACAATTCGACCTCAACCCCCGGTCTCGGCACAATCACGTCACAGTTCGGCAGATCGGCCGCGAGGCGCGCCCGCATCCACTCCACGGCCGGCGGATCGCCGTGGATCAGCAGGATTTTCTTGGGTGCGACTTTCTTCGCGTATGCGATG
>QHPN01000097.1:0-570 GCA_003219115.1 Verrucomicrobiota bacterium
GGCTGTTGTCGCGCGATCTCAGCTTGCTCCATCGATGGATCCATCACCGGACGCGGTGGCACCAAAAACTTCGTCGCCCCGTAGCCGCGCGTCTGGATTTGCGCGGAATTAATTCCCATCACGCTCACCAAGTAATTCTTCACACTATCAGCCCGACGCTGACTGAGATCTAAGTTGTATTCGTAGCCGCCAAAGGCGTCTGTGTAACCTTCAATCGAAAACGTCGCCTTCGGATTGCGTCGGATCAGCGTCCCAAGCTTTTGTAGTTGCTCGACCGAACTCGCCTGCAACTCCGCGCTGTCATATTGGAACAGCTGATCGTCTGGCATCCGAATCGCTGTTCCCGAACCGAGCGGACCCTTTTGTGCCAGCAAAGAGTCCAGGTCGCTGAAGCCAGCGACGCGATTCTTGATCGGCCCGGCACTATCTGCCTGGATCTTGCTGGTAAAGGTGTTCGGCCTCTTAATAGAAGTGCTCGTCGCCAGTTCGGTCCCACTGAGAGCGGGCTGCGGACGACCCGACACGGCGGAGTCGTTCAGCAACGATTGTTCGTGCGTAGCATTCGGGCTA
>QHPN01000097.1:591-1586 GCA_003219115.1 Verrucomicrobiota bacterium
CTGCGCGGTGCTTCGCTCGATCTCGTTCAACATCGATGTCGCAGGCGCCGGATCGACTCTTGGTTTGTCGGGCAATACATTCTGCGTGTCATCTGGCATTGCTGTAGTCGCCTGTACTTCCTGCAACAGCGCGTCGAATGATTTTTTCTCATCGGGCAATTGCACTTTGGTATTGTCCGGTTCGGGTTTTGCCGCGGGGTTCGTTTGGTCCACACTCGCTTTGTCCAGCGCCGATTGCGTGTCGATCGGTTTTACTTTGAAGAGTGGTGGCTCACTCTTAGGCGCCAGCGCGAGATCCGCTGGCGCGAACTTTGTTTTGTAAAGGTAAACACAGAGCAGGAGGTGAAGCGCGAGCGACAGCACCAGCCCCAGAAATAGCCAGTTTCGCTGGCCGGTCGCGTTCAATAACGCGTCATTGTAATCAGAATCGCGAAACTCCATTTCCTTAAACGAACCGGCAACCCCGCGGCCTTGTCAACCTCGCCGGGTTCTTGCGACAAATGCCCGCGCCGCCTGACGAATTTGCTCGGCCACCTTTGCTTCCGGCGCGACGAATTTCGGTGTGAACCACGGAAAGAATCCAATCAAATCGTGCGTCACCAAAATCTGCCCATCGCATTCTTTCCCCGAACCGATCCCAATGCTTGGAATTGCGATCGCCTGTGAAATCATCTTCGCGGTTTCCGGCGCAACGATTTCCAACACCACCGAGAACGCACCCGCCCTTTCAACGGCGCGCGCGTCGTGCAGCAACGCTCCCGCCTGTTCCAGGGTGCGGCCTTTCACTTTGTAGCCACCTTCTTCGCGCACGCTTTGCGGCAACATTCCGATGTGCGCCATGAACGGAATCCCAGCCGAGACGATCGCCTCAATTTGCCGGACGTGACTTACACCGCCCTCGAGCTTTACCGCTTGCGCGCCGGCCTTGATAAGAATTCGCGCTGTCGCAACGGATTGTTCTGGAGTGTCGTAGCTGTGAATCGGCATGTCAGCTA
>QHPN01000097.1:1620-2630 GCA_003219115.1 Verrucomicrobiota bacterium
CCGCGCGAGTGTGGTGCACCATTTCATCCAGCGTCACCTCCGTGGTGTCTTCGTAACCCAGCACAACCATCCCAACCGAATCGCCGACCAGGATGACGTCGAGGCCGCTTTCATCGAGCAGACGTGCCGTCGGATAATCGTAAGCAGTCAGCGCGGTGACGCGTTCTCCGCGTCGCTTCATTTCGCGATATTTTTCCGTCAGCTTCACAAATTAAACTTGGAGGATCGACCTCTCCGAGACCGGTCCGAAACAAACTACGGCTCCGGAAGTCGCGCAGCTACGTTAAATTACCATTTATCCATCAGGCGCGTTATTTTACCCTGCCCGGGTAACTCCACGAGTAGTTCGCCCACATTTTTTGTTTGTCCTGGTAAACGCAAATCCGGCGCGATATCGCACAACGGTTGCAGCACGAATTTGCGCCCCGTCATACGTGGATGCGGCAGTTGAAGAGGCGCCTCGGTGCGCTCCTCGCTGCCGAAATAAAGCAGGTCGAGATCGATCGTGCGTGAAACATTGCGTCTGTGATTGGGTTCTCTTCCCAACGCACGCTCGATCTCTTGCAGCGCCTCAAACAGTTCCTCCGCTGATTTTTCGAAACCGATTTCAATCACTGCGTTGTAGAATTTTTGCGCGCCCGTTTCGCAATCGACCGGCGAAGTTTCATAAATCGCCGATTGCACCGTCGGTAAGGTCACGCCATCAAGCGTCCGAATCCGGTCGCGCGCCATCTGCAAATTCCCAAGGCGATCCCCCAGATTAGAACCAATCGCAATCGCCGCTCTCTTACTCATCGCCCGCATTCTAGCCGGGATCGGTGATCCCGGCAGCCGCGACTCACGATCGCGGCTGCAACATTAGCTAATCGCACAGCACTGGGAGAACGTTCGTCATTCGGATTTCCTTCGTCATTGGCCATTCGCTATTCGTCGTTCATCTTGGACTGCAGCCCGAGGACATCCCTCATATCATAAAGGCCCGGCGATCTTCCGATCACCCAACGCGCTGC
>QHPN01000098.1:0-14207 GCA_003219115.1 Verrucomicrobiota bacterium
AAGATCGAAATCGTCGCCGAGAATTTTCGCAGCGTTCTCGGTCAAGGCAAAGAGCGCGTTTACTCCGACGCTGAAGTTCGAAGCAAGGACAACCGGAATTCGTTTCGACGCCGCGACAATATCGTCGCGCTGTTTCGCGGAATGACCTGTGGTCCCGATCACCAATGGCGTCTTCGATTTTATCGCCACTTCACAGATCGAAGCCGTGGTATCGGCATGACTGAAGTCGATCGTAACGTCCCCGTCAGCGAACACGAGTTGATCCCCGAGATCGATCCTGGCTACAACCTCGACACCTTCACTCTTGGCGACCTCAACGATTGCCTGACCCATGCGGCCAGACGCGCCGACTAGTGCCACGCGGAGGTTGTTACTCATGCCGTTTGGCGTTGTAGCTGCCGCCGTCACTGGCGGCAGAACACGAAAGCAACCAAATCTTGCCGCCGGCGACGGCGGAAGCTACACCAGCTACATCAACCACGTTCGAATTCCTCCAGGGTCTTGCGCAGGCGGGCCTGGTTTGCCGCGCTCATCTCACACAGCGGCAAACGCACCTCGGCCGACATATTCCCTCGCCACGAGAGCGCGGTTTTTATCGGCACCGGATTCGGCTCGATAAATAAATCTTTGAACAACCAATAGAGCTTGCGGTGCAACTCTTCCCCGCGCTTGATGTCCCCCTTCATCATCGCGCGTACGAGTTCGCACATTTCCACTGGCAACAAATTCGACGCCACGCTCACCAATCCAACTGCACCCGCCGCCAGGAACGGCAGGGTCAATCCATCGTCGCCACTCAAGATCGTGAATGCATCGGGCAAACGCGCCCGCAATTCACTCACGCGATCAACATTTCCACCGGCTTCCTTGATCGAAACAATATTCGGACAATCGCTCTGGATTCGCGCCACCGTTTCCGCGCCGATATCAACGCCGCAGCGTCCTGGGATATTGTAGAGCATTATCCGCAGACTCGTCGATTTCGCGATCGCGGAAAAATGGCGGAACAATCCTTCCTGGGTCGGCTTGTTATAGTATGGCGCCACCACGAGGGCTCCATCGACCCCCATTTTCTCGGCCTGCTCGGTCGCACGAATTGCTTCCCTGGTTGAATAGGAACCAGTGCCTGCGAGAACGAGACAGCGTTTGTTCGCGGTTTGAATGGAAAAACGAATTACCTCCTTGCGCTCGTCGTGCGTCAGCGTCGGTGATTCGCCGGTCGTGCCGACGGCGACAATTCCGTCGATCCCCGCTGCAATTTGCGATTCGATTAACTCTTCGAGCGCAGTGCAATCAACCGCGCCCTCGCGAAAGGGTGTGACCAGAGCAGTGAATGTGCCGCGAAACATCTCTCTTCTGTAGCGGCGCTCTATGAGCGTCGCAATCTTCCTTTTCGCTAAGCTAAACGGCGGTCACAAACCGCCGCTACAGCTCAATCATGCCTTCGAAGGCAAACTCGGCCGGTCCGGTCAGGGTCACCTTCGTGAAGCGCTCACCGTCACGACGAAAATCAACGCTGAGTTCATTGCCGCCGCGCACCACCACGCCGATCGGTCCGTCGGTTTTTTCGGTCATCGCAAAGATCAGCGCACTCGCCACCACGCCGGTGCCACAAGCAAGCGTTTCGTTTTCCACCCCGCGCTCATAAGTTCGAATTGCGATTTTGTTTCCGCCACATCTTTCCAGGAAGTTTACGTTCGCCCCCCGGGGCGCAAACATCTCGTGTCGCCGGATGGCCGCACCTTCTCGCGGCACATCCACTTCTTCGATATTCACCACTGGAACGACAACATGGGGCACACCGGTGTTAATGAAGTGAATGTTTCTGGTTTCGTAGCCGACCGCGAGCGTCACGTTTAACTGCAAATCGCTTGGCTCGCTCATGTTCAAAGTGACAAGCTCACCGTGCAGGTGTGCGGCAATGATTCCGGCGGGCGTTTCAAACGAAAGATCCTTGCCCGCACCAGCGATCTTCTCGGCAAAACGAGCAAAGCAACGCGCCCCGTTGCCGCACATCTCCGCTTCCCCGCCGTCGCTGTTGTAGTAACGCATGCGGAAATCGGCGCCGTTGGTCGCCGGCTCGATCAACAAAATTCCGTCAGCTCCGACGCCGCGATGACGGTCGCAAATTTTTGCGATTTGCTCCGGGCTCAACCGCACCTCGCCGGTGCGATTGTCGATCATGACAAAATCGTTCCCAGCACCATTCATCTTGGTGAATCGCAGCATGTATTTTGTGTACCACAACTGTGGGGCGATGCCAAATACCGCGGAGGTATGGGCTTGTGCGTTACCTTTGATCAAATTAGGCGCGGCTCCGCAGAGCGTCGCCCTACCGGAAACGTAACGAGCGCAATTGGTAGGGCGAGACTCTGTCGAGCCAACGAGCAACGTCTGATTTCCCGATCTTACTTGAACCGCGCTCCACGCACTGCGACCGCTATCGGCGCAACAAATTTGCCGACACCATCGGCCAGGTCCTCGCGATCGCCGATTTTCCCAATCAAATCGACAATCGCACTGCCGACGACGACGGCGTCGGCCAGACGAGCAACGGTTGCGGCCTGCTCCGGATTGGAAATGCCAAAGCCGACAGCAATTGGTAGACGAGTGTGCTGTCTAATTATTGTTAGCTTTTGTGCGAGTGATTCGGCGATCGAATCCCGCGCCCCGGTCACGCCTTCACGTGAGACATAATAAATAAAACCGCGCGCCGCCATCGCGATCGCAGCGATTCGCTCCGGCGGCGTGGTCGGCGCAACCAAGCGGACCCGAACGGGCTTTCGTTCTTCATCTTTGGCCGTCGGTAAACTTGATGGCTTAAAGCCATCAAGTTCGCGAATGCTGCGATCCTCCTCTGGTGGCAGATCGAGGATGAGAAGACCGTCGACTCCGGCATCTGCCGCATGGCGTTCGAACGCGTCGAAGCGGTACCGCAAAAGTGGGTTTAGATATGTGTAGAGGACGATCGGGATTTCAGACGCGCTCCGAATCTCGCGGACACATTTCAGCACACCCGAAACAGTCGCACCCGCCTCAAGCGCGCGTTGGGCGGCAAGTTGATTGACGATGCCGTCCGCCAGCGGATCGGAAAACGGAACGCCGAGCTCGAGTAAATCCGCTCCCGCCTTTTCCAGAGCCAGCGCAATCTCCACCGTGCGCGCAAACTTTGGATCGCCTGCGCAAATGTAGGGAATGAACGCGGCCCGCTTCTCCTCCCGGCACCGGACAAAGACACGTTCGATTCGTTCTGACATCGCTGGCATTCTTAGCGCAGAATCAATCCAGTTGAAATGATGACGCTGAGCACGCTGCGGTTATGGTATGATTTACCATCCGTGTTGCTGCTCTATTTCCATGAAAACCATCGCCGAACCGCGCACCAAGACGCTGACCGTGAACGAGATTTATCACTCGATTCAGGGTGAAAGCACGTGGGCCGGACTGCCCTGTGTATTTGTGCGACTAACGTTCTGCGATCTGCGCTGCAATTATTGCGACACCGCTTACGCCTTTTACGAAGGCGAGAAGAAGGCGGTGCCCGACATTGTGGCAGAGGTTCTGAAATTCAATTGTCCGCTGGTCGAGATCACTGGCGGCGAACCGTTGTTGCAAAAAAATGTTTTGCCCCTGATGACGACGCTGGCTGACGCGGGGAAAACCGTGCTGCTGGAAACGAGCGGCGCACACGATATTTCCGAGGTCGATCCGCGGGTGCATCGAATTATGGATTTGAAGACGCCCGGGAGCGGCGAATGCGAGCGCAATTTGTGGGCGAACATTGAACATTTGACGAAGCGCGACGAAGTGAAGTTCGTCGTCGGCTCACGCGAAGATTACGAATGGTCGCGCGAGAAGATGCGCGAACATAATCTGGCGGCGCGTTGTCATGCCGTTTTGTTTTCGCCAATTTTCGGCCGGATCGAACCGCGCCAGATTGTGGAATGGATGCTGACCGATTCTCGTCAGTCCGGGCTGGAAGCGCGTTTTCAGTTGCAGATGCACAAGTTCATCTGGGCGCCGACGCAGCGCAGCGTATGATTGCAAATAATAAGTCGCCGATCATGCAGCTTTGAACGCCCAGGTATCGTGGAGGTGTCTGCGGCCATCCCATTGTTCATTGGATTCGATTCGCCTAATAACCGCTTCAACGAGGTAGTGGTCACCGCCAAACACGACAAATCACGCCAAAGTTCAGACAGAAACCGCAGCTTTCTCCGATCGGCCATGAAACCCTTGGCAAACGCGATAAAAGATCATTAATCAATTCTATGAGAAAAATTGCGATTTGTTTGTTGCTCTGGGCTTCGGCGGTGTGGGCTTCTGCCGACGCGCTTGAGGGAACTGTGAATGCTCCTGACGGGCGCCCAATCAAAAACGCTCAGGTACGGATCGAGGCGAAAAATGCGAAATTTGCAAAAACGATAACGACTGATGCTAAAGGACATTACTTTTGCGATGGCCTGGCTACTGGCACTGATTACAAAGTGACGCTCGTCGTCAACGGATCGGTTAAAGCTTCAATTTTGAATACGAGAACGCATGCGGGAAAGCCGACGGCACTGAACTTTGATCTGCGCCAGACAAAGGGCGCACCAAAGAGACACATGGTTTGGGTTCCACAAGAGACCGGGACTCATATCGGCAGCACCAACGGTCGTTGGGTGGAAGTCGACGAAAATGGCCAAGTCGTTAATGATAACCCCGAGGTAATAAGGGCGGGGTCACAATACGCCAAACAGCTCGAAAACAGTGGCGCGCGGCGGCCGCCAGGGCAGTAGTCCCCGACCCTAACCGTTTGGTTCGAGCTCAAGATTTATCTGGGCACCCACAACGGGGTGTTTGCGGGCGATTAAGTGGTCTGGTCGAAATAGCAGAACTGGTCCTGTTTGCTCGTATAAAAGTCCTTGCCCTGCCTGTCAGATAGGTGTTTCGATTAACGTACTAGAGGTGAACTATGAAAATTATCGCATGTTGCTTAATATTGTGGGTTTCGAGCGGATTGGTTTGGGCGGGGGGAACTCTTCAAGGAACCGTGAGAGATTCCCGCGGACATCCAATTAAAGGCGCCGAGATCCGAATCCAGCCAAGAAATAGCAATTCTGCACAGGCGATCAAGTCCGATGCCCAAGGGCATTATTTTTCTGATGCGTTGGCTATCGGCGCTGACTACCGGGTGACCCTGATCGTCGATGGAGCGGTCAAAGCATCCATTCTAAATGTGCACGCTGGTGCGGGAAAGCCCGCTGAACTTAACTTCGATCTACTCCCGGCGAATAGATCCTCAAATAGACACATGGTCTGGATACCGGAACAACCCACTGGGACCCATATTGGCGCAGGCCACTGGGCAGAGGTTGATGAAAACGGTCGTATCATCAATCGCAACGACATAGATGTTGTGAGAGCGGGACGAGACTACGTAACGCGACTCGAGATGACCGGCGCCCGGCCGATGCTTTGATCGTAGCGGCAAACTCCAACGTTCCGTCCGGTTTACCTTGTACAGATCGGCGGTCATAGACCGCCGCTACAGTTTTTCGCGTCTTTTGGGCGCCGGCCCCGCCGTAGTCCGGCGACTGCGGGACAAAGGCCGTATTTGGCGGTTGATCTCTTAATGCTTCGGCGCGCGGACGGTGCCGGTCTCGATGGCGAGCTTCCGTTGTTCCACAATGCCGTTCGCGGTCTCCTCTACCATTTGTTCGAGTAGCATGCGCAGGTGGGTGTTTCGCCTATAATCGGCCGGCGCGATGTGTCTGACGCGGTCGGCGTGCGTGGAAAGCTGATAACATTTCTTAAAACCGACGCGCTGCGAATCGTCGGGATTGTAAACCGCAATCGCCTGTCCTCCGTTTTTCTTCATCACGGTGAAGCACGGGACATCGGTGGGTCCGTCGCCGACGTAAATCATGTTTCGGAAAGGAATCGGCCGAATTTCAGGGTCCATGTGGTCGTTCACGTCCTGAGACATGTCGAGGAACCCTTTATTAATGCGGAAGAGAAACTGGGTCTTTTGGGTGTGACTAATCACGCGCTTGGGAAAGGTGATACGCCCTTCGGGATCAGTGGCGAATTCGCAGCCGAAAATGGCGCGCACATAAGGCGCGAGTCGGCTGCCATCGATCAGCACCTTTAACCCCGATGAAATGATGTAATGCTCGACGGTGATGCCGTGAGCCACATGCTCGGGAGTAAGGAGACCTTCGCCGCCGCGAAATTCCTCAAACATTTCCGGTAATCCTTTGTAGAAATTTAACTTCGCGCCCAGCTTCTTGAGTTCCTCATTGGTGGGCCGATCCATCCCGAGCTGGTCGAGCAATACTTTCATGTAAGCGAGCTCGTTATCGTAGCCGTGATCGCGCACCAGCTCAGAACAACGCCGCCAGAAAATCTCGCTACTAATGCCAAACACAGGGAACACGACTTCGTCCTGCATGTAGCTTGGACTCAGCGTCTGATCGTAATCGTAGACGATGGCGATGGTATTTTGCGGAGCGGACATTTATCGCAGGTTAAAGCGTCAGAGCGTTGAAGGGTCAAGAAGAGTATTGTCCCGTTTCAACGCTTCAACGAATTCCCAACTCGCGACATAAAATCCTCGAACAACTCATCATAAATCCGGCCGCGCTCCGGATGATATTGCACCGCCAGGGCAAAGGGATAATCACGTAATCGAACCTGTTCGATGACGTCATCTGTGGCGCACCACGATTCGACCTCGAGACCGGCACCAAGCTGGTCGATCGCCTGATGATGCGAGCTGTTTACTTTCTTGAAACGATGGCGCGTTTGGCGATCGGAGCGAAGCGGTTGAATGTCGTGCGTCTTCTGACCCGGCAGGTTATGACCGCGGATGTCGAGGCGAAGCGTGCCGCCGAATGCGACGTTGAGGGTTTGTAGTCCTTTGCAGATCGCGAATATCGGCAGGCCGCGCTCGATCGCTTTCTTAATCGCGTCCAGTTCCCAACGGTCACGGTCTGGATGCACATCCTTTTCTATCAAAGATGGATCGGGCACCGGCTGGTTTAAACATTCCGGAGCGATATCGGGGCCGCCCGTTAGCAACAAACCGTTCACTTGTTCGATCGGAACTTTGCGCCGTTCGGCATTCCAAACCTTCACTTGTGGATAGCGCGAGAGAAAAGGCGCGAAATATTTTTCATCCGAGCCCCGCATCCAGGTCGCGAGATTGGCCATAGGCTGCAACAATGGCTCAAGGAGTGATTATTTCTCGCGAATAATTCGCAAAAGACGCACACGCTGGCGTTGTAGCCGCCCCGCGCTGTCGGTGCGTTCTGGTTTGCCTCACGGCGATAGGCGCCGTGGCGACAGCGAAAAAAATCAGCGCCCCAATAGGATGAAGACGCCGGCGAGAATGGCGACGATTCCCGCAACCACGCCCAGGTTGAATCCAAAAACCGCGATCAACCCGTAAATAATCAAAAAAATCGCCAGCAAAAGCATTCCGATGTTTTTCGTGAAGGTCATGAGCTGAGCATGGGGCATGGAGCAGGAAGCGTCGAGCAAGAAGGTCAAAGAGGAGCAGCCCGGTGCCGGCTGAATCAAATCGGCGGCTTCAATCCGAGCTAATTATTCCTCGATTCTCTTCGCAAGCTCGCTCTCGTAAAGAATGTGTTCGCCGTTGTGCGTGCACGCTTGACTCCAAGGAGCGGCTGTTTCCAAACTGCCGACTATCTAAAACGGCGGCTTCTACGCCGCCGCTTTTATCACATGGACATCGGCGAACTCCACTTTTTCAACCCCTACGCCGAGACTCGGGAGACCGAGAATCGCCTACCACATTGGCAACAAACCGACGCAGTTTATTTCATTACGCTTCGCTTGAGAGACGCAGTTCCCGCACATTTGCGTTCGCAATGGGAGAGCGAGCGCGAAATTTGGCTTCGTTTTCACCCCGAGCCATGGGGCAGTGAGGTTGAATCTGCGTATCACAAGCGTTTCTCTGGAGCGATCGAGCGATGGCTCGACGCCGGTCACGGGTCGTGTGTTCTTCGCCGACCAGATTGCACGAAGATCGTTGCTGAAGCGATTCGCTATTTTGACGGTGAGCGTCTTGCAATGATCTCGACGATCGTGATGCCAAATCACGTCCACGCAGTGTTTGTGCAAAATCCAGAGCATCCTTTGTAAAAACTGATTCGGAGTTGGAAGACTTATACGGCACGAAAGATCAACGAACTGCACGGTCGCACCGGTGGTTTATGGCAGCGCGACTATTTCGATCGCTTGGTTCGCGACGAACAACACCTTGCGAATTGTGTTCGCTATATTCGGCGCAATCCCGAAAAGGCAAGATTGCAAAGCAGAGAATACATTCTTTACGAAAGCGAGTTTGCGAAAACGATCGAGTAAAGTGAACGGCGATCTGCAGATCGCCGTTTGGGTAAATCGGCAGCTAGGAAGCAGCCGCTCCTTGGATTCTCACGCAAATCTCCGAAAATTATCGCACTCGCTCAATGTTTGCGACGGTAACTGAGTAGTGAACGGCAATCTGCAGATTGCCGTTTGATTTAGTCGGTAGTTTGGAAACAACCGCTCCTTGGGTTGTCAAGCCGCACAACACGGACGATGGAAGCGGTCGCGCAGCTTCCGATTCGGAAGCTAAAATAATGCGGCGACTTAAAAAGCCGCCGGTTTTCATTAGTCGGCAGTCTGGAGATAGCTGTTCCTTGAGGCTCTTCGCTCCGTTGCCTTTTGCTCCCTGCTCTAGAGCCCCATCAATTCGCGGACGTATTTTACCGGGGGACTGCCGAAGGAGAGAACGGTGTCGTTATATTTCTTGAGGTTGAAAGCGTTGCCATCTCTTGCCTTGGCGCGATCGCGCAGGTCAAGATGCTCGGTCACACCAACGAAGTAAGTTGATAGTTGCGCTGAACTAAGCCGCGCCCGCTTCCATTTCGCGACAGCTTCGCCTTCCTGCTGAAAACCTTCCTTCATCATCAAGTCCATGGCTTCTTTTTCGCTCATGTTTTTGACGTGAATGCCCTGGTCGAGGATGGCATTGCAAATAACGCGCAATCGCATCTTCAACTGCTGCATCTTCACTTCCGGCCCGCCATAACCCTGTTCCGTCATCACCTGCTCGCAGTAAACAGCCCAGCCTTCTATGAACGTGCCGCTCTGAAAAATTGCGCGCACTAAAGTCGGGGCGCGGAATTCGTTGGAGTGGGCCAGTTGCAAATAATGTCCGGGCATCGCTTCGTGCACGGTCAGATCGCGGCACATGTAATTGTTGTACTCCTTGAAGAAGGATTCCTTGCGCTGCGCGCTCCAATCTTTCGGCGTCGGCTCGACCGCGAAGAATGTCTTACCGTTCTGCTCGAGCGGTCCCGGCGAATCGCAGTAAGCGATCCCCTGCCCCCGTTTGAATTCCGGCATGACAATGACATCAAGCGGTTTGTCCGGCACGGTCACGAGGTCATGTTGTTTGGTGAAGTCGGTTGCTTCGCGGACAATTTTCTGTGCGTAACCGACGATGGTATTATCGTCCGGATGTTGCTCCGCCAGTTTGTCGAGAACGGCAGCGGTGACCTTCTTTTTGTCACTCAGTGCTGATTTATCGGCATTCGGAAAATACTTTTTGTAAAAGGGCAGCGCGGTTTGGTAGATCGCCTTCTGGGTTGCGGCGAGATCAGCCTGGGCTCGCTTCATGATCTCTTCCATTGATAGGTCAGAGGCAAGAGCGAACCTTAGTTTCTTACGAAACTTATCCGCGCCGATTCGGAAATCACCGTCGGAACGCGGAAGCAAATCTTTTTGCAACCACGTTTTGTAGTCTTCCAGTGCTTTGGCCGTTTTTTCCTGGATCGGTCCCAAATCTTTAGCGGTCTGTGGCGCCTGATTGAGCAAAGGTGAAAGACCTTCGCGGACTAACGAGATTGCGCCTTGGGTCTGCTCGATGGCGGTTTCGGTATGAATCTTCGGCGAGTGTTTCAGATTGGCCTTTGCCTGGGCGATGACTGCGGGAATTCCTTCAAGGCGTTTCCGCAAATTGGGGACGCGTTGCTCGGCCGGGGCGAAATCCCGCGCCACCAGCAGGTAAATGCTATTGGCGAGACTTTGATTATAAACTAGCGGGTTCCATTCCCATTCCCTCAACTCTTCGAGACTGAAGATCTGGTAGTCGATCTTATCCTTGAGCAACCGGAGGTCGACTTCGTTGGCGCCGGTCAGCTGCGAAAGGTCGGTTAACACTTCGAGCTTTTGTCGCGCCTCTTTCGCATGGGCCAATTCCCGGGCCCGCGCTTCGGCTGAGTAATCGGTCAGCCTGTCGTCAAACCGGTGATCGCCCAGCTCCGTGGCATCTTCGGGATTGGCGGCCAGGTATCCTTCGATGTAGTCGTGCGCAATTTGTTGAAACTGCCCGTCCTGGGGCGTAGCGCGAACGCTTGCGAACGGCATAGCTAACGAGAATAATACAATAAGAGTTTTTCTTTTATTCATAATCAGCTTTCCGGCGTCCGCACTAAAGTTCGGGGAGCGCACGCGCCTCGCGTGCCGGCGATGGCGCCATCGCCATCGCGAACTCTTTCATATCCCAGAGCATTGCGGCGAGGCGCGTGCGCTCCCCAGAAACGTACAACCATCAGACAGGCCCCTGCCACCATCAAGGGTCGGTTCGGTGTCAATCTCATCTAAAGCCGGCTGCTGTTACGGTTCCGGCTGAACGGCAAAACCAACGGTAGTCTCCGCCTCAACTGAAGCTTCGGCCTGGTCCTGCAAATAGGTGCGACCTTTGTAGAAGGGCGTCACGATGACGAATAACACCGCTGTCCCTAACAGGACCCACACGAAAAACATGAAGTAGCTGGCGCCGTGTAACTTTACTGTGCCATCAGGATTTTGGATGAAGAAATCGACCGCGGCGGTGAACTGATTGCCCAGCGAAACGGCGAGCAGATAAGTGCACATGCAGAGTGACTTGAGTTTTACCGGACCTTGGGTGTAGGAAAACTCGAGATGTAGCGGTCAGGACCACGAACGCCCAAACCTGCCAGATGATGCTGGGCCGAGCCCCGGCGTCGATGCGCGTTTGAATCATTGCGACGATAAAAAAGGAAGCCGCCGTGACGAACAATCCGGCGCCGATTTTCCGGAGCGGGGTTAAAGGGATGACCTTTTCCACCAGCGGATAGAGCCAGTAGGAGAAGAGCGGCAGCATGATCAGGATGAAAATTGGGTTCACCGTTTGAATTTGCGACGATAACCACTCAATGCCGAAGAGACGCCGGTCCATCGACTCCGCCTGAACGATCCAGGAAGAAAAGTTTTGCTGCCACAGCGCCCAGAAGATGGCAACAAATGGGACTGGAATCAGAATGTTCAGCAAAATCTTGCCGGTTTCCTTGTTGAAAAGTGCGCGGGTATAATTACGCAGACCAGCGGGCGGAATATGCACGAATTTTTTGCGGCCCCTCCAGAAAATGATCGTAGCGATGGCCATGAAGATGCCGGGCAGCCCGAATGCGATGTCCGGACTATGCAGACGCGGGCTCTCAAGAAAACCGACGATCGAGGGGGGCAGTTTGGCGATGAGTCCGTTAGGATCAGCTGCGTAGGGCTCGAGGAGCCAGGGAATGAGTAATGTGGAAATGGCCGAGCCGGCGTTAATTGAAAAGTAAAACCAATTGAAGAGGCGAGTGAGCAAATGCTTGTTCGACTCGCCAAATTGGTCGCCGACGTTTGTTGAAACGCAGGGCTTGATGCCGCCGGCGCCGAGCGCGATTTGAAAAAGGCCGAGCGCCAGGAGAAGACGCGGCTCGACCACGTGCGCGACCGGCGAGCCAATCAGGGCCAGGGTGGCGTGGCCGCCGCAATAGACGATCGACAACCAGAAGACGACCCAAAATTTCCCGAAAAGCGCATCGGCCAGAAAGGCGCCGAAGATCGGAAGAATATAAAGCGTCGAGACGAATGTGTGGTACCAGCCTTCGGCCTGATTCGGCGGCATCACTGCCAGATTGCCCATCTTATCCATGAGATATTTCGACATGAAAATGGTGAGGATCCCATTCATGCCGTAGTAGGAGAAACGCTCGGCCGCTTCGTTGCCGATGATGTACGGCACGCCCGGAGGCATGGTAGTGATCTTCGGCGGCGAAGTCAGATATTCTTCCCTGGCCATACTGTTTTCTCTACGGAGATTTTTTCTCAGGGAAAAATTTTACCGGGCTTGGCGTCGCTGATCCGCCGGGCGCGGGATTGGACGCTTCCTTGCCGAGCGTTGCCGTTAGATCCCTTTGAATTTCGGGATATTCGCCGAGGTGATGCTTTTCACAGGAAATGGAAAAGAGAACCGCGGCCCCAGTGAGAATGATGCCGAGGCATCGTGCGAAGGTCATGAGTGAGGGGACATTAACGAAGAATTTAGCGATGGCGCAACCAAAACAATGGCTTCGCGCCAAGTCCACAAAGGACACAATGGGAGATGCCAGATTCGCGGTTTTTCCAGGGGAACCCGCTTCCGCCCGTCCGGGACGAATGGAAGCTGATTGGTGGTCCGGCCACTGCCGCACCGCTTTGTTTTGGGTTGGCAGGTGCGACCCCGGACTGGCGCTAGACGCCCGTGCTACTTACGGCGGGAGGATGTAGGCGTCGACCAGGGCGTTGCCGGTGGTGTTGTTTTTGCCGCGCACGACGGCCGTAGTGTTAGCCGCGGGACGAACAACGATAATGGCCGCCTCACTGGCATTGGGCGGGGCTTTCCCACTGGCCTGAATCTCCGCCTGCTGGCTGTCCTGCCAGTTGTCGTTGGATGCGATCAATGTTCCATTCCCATCGCGCAACTCCAGTGTTGGATCAGCCAACACATTGGGAACACCAAACTGCGTGAGAGTCGGTCCAAGAGCGCGCACAATTACCCGCACAATTCCGTTACCAGAGATGAATCCTCCGATCATCACGTTCTGCCCGGTATCGACAAAACCACGAGTACTAATATTCGTTAGAGTAGCGGTGTTGGATCCGTCCAGGTCATAGGCGTCGAACAGACTAACCCCAGTGGTGTTGTTCTTACCCCGGACAATCGCGGTGTAGTTACCCGGGGTGAAGGTATGCCGGATGGCCGCCTCCGGATCATTCGGCGGAGCTTTGCCGGTGGCAGATATGGCAGCTTGCTGGGTATCTTTCCAATTGTCGTTAAAGGCAATCTGATTCTGGTTACTATCGCGCAGGTCGAGTGTCGGATCGCCCAACGCCCCGATGACGCCGAACTGGGTCAGGGTCGGCCCGAGCGCCCGCAAAAGCACGTCCTTGCTTCCGCTACCACCTACAATAAAGCCGCCAATCAGAACGCTGTTGCCCGTCAGCACCTTCATCCGGGTCGAGACGTTGAGCAATTGGCCAATCGCGCCGGAAAACTCTGAGGTATTGTTATTCGGATCGGTCGCGGTCGCCGTCACTCGTTGTTCGGCACCAATCTGGGTAAAAGGGTTGCTAACGCTAAAGGAGACATTACCACTGGCATCGGTCGTAAAATCCCCCGCGCCAATAAGGCTTTGTCCTTCTCCATATCCGGTGGCGTCAATGGTGTCATTGGCGAAGACTTCGATGCGATACATGGTATTGGGGGAGCTATTGAGTCGGCCGGAAACGGTTGTCATCCCGCCGCTGGCATTGACTGCCGTAATTACAGGAAAGTTCTGGAGGTTGTTAGCGCCGGTATCGCTGTCACCAGGGTCGTTGACCGTGACGCCGTCGTTATCAAGATCGATTCCGAGGCAGCCGTTGGCGAAGATGGAATTGCCAAGAATTAAATTGCTCGTGCCGGCAAGGACAGAAACGCCCGGGTGGCCGCCCGCAGAGCCATTGTGTGCGATAACGTTGCCCGCACTTGAGCCCGTCCCGCCAATCACAGTGTTATGAGCATGGTCTATAACAATCCCGCCGCCGCTATTGCCCAGAGCGTTGGACCCAGTTATATCGGTACCGACGAAATTGCTTTGCACCATGTTGCTGTTCTCGCTCTGGTCGTCCATCGCGTGGATGTAAACAGCCGCGCCGCCATTGGCGGAGATGACGTTTCCGTTGATCGCATTGTTCCCGGTCGTAAAGGAATTGCTACCAGTCATGGAAATTCCATGCTGCCCGTTGCCCACGGCTTGGGTGCCGGTGACATCGGTCCCGATAAAATTTCCCTGGATGAAGTTAGTGGTGTGGTTGAAGTCAAGAATGATGCCGTTCAAGCT
>QHPN01000098.1:14311-14754 GCA_003219115.1 Verrucomicrobiota bacterium
CAATGATGGAATTGCTGGCCCCCACGATAGAGATACCAGTCTTCGCGTTGCCCGAAATAATGTTACGGGCGGCGGGAGTAGTGCCGCCGATGCGATTGGTGGGATAAAAATTAAGCTCGATGCCGTAATTGTTAGGTCGGGCGATTGTCCCGGTGGGATCGGTCCCGATAAAGCAGCCTTCAATCGCGCAGGCCACCGCGCCCGCGCCTATGAAGATACCACGGCCGGCATTTGGGTTCGCTGCCCGATTGATTACCAAACCACGAATGGTGCAGCCAATAGCTTCAATGTTAAGTACATCAATAATACCGGGACTTGATCCATCGATTTCTATGAGAATTACGGCGTTATCACCGTTGGCCAGCGTATTTGGGCTGGACCCAGGCTCGATGTAACCGTCGATCAGGACCTGGTCGGTAATGATCGGTAAATCGGCTATCAGC
>QHPN01000030.1 GCA_003219115.1 Verrucomicrobiota bacterium
AACAAATCGAAAAGTGCGAGAAGAAGGGCCGTAAAGCTGAACCAGGCGCAGGCGACCCAGAAAAACACGAACCATCCCGGATGCTCGCGCGGTGAAAGCAGCGGCTGAAGAAACGTGGTGCCAAGGAAGGCCATGAACATGGCGACGACGAGAGTGATGAACATCGCCCAGCGTCGTGTCGTTTGATCGCGAATCAGGCCACGCGCTGAATGAATGGCTAAGGAGACGATTCTTAATCGCGGTGGTTCGTCCGCCATCGATTGCATTTTGCCTTTTGCTTGGAACTGCGCAATCGGTGTTTCAACCTATCGTCGGAAATTTCCATGACGAAAATCGAAGAACCCACGGTGACTCCAGAGCGTTTGATGCAGTTTGGTTTTGCCTACGCTCCGCCCTTGATCATCGGCGCGGCGGCGGCGAACAAGGTTTTCGACACTCTCGCCAGCGGAGCGAAAAACGTTGAAGAAGTGAGCCGGCAAACTGGCGCATCGGTTCGAGGTTTGCGTGCGATCATGAACGCGCTCGTCGGCCTCGAATTGCTCAAGAAAAGCGGCGATAAATATGCACTCACGGCGGAGAGCGAAGCCTTTCTCCTCAGCAGTAAACCCGGCACCCTCGCCGGGTTTTTCAGCATGAACCGGGTGCGCCTGATGCAGCAGTGGATGAAACTGGATGAAATCGTTCGCACCGGCCGGCCGGCGGAAGCGCGAAATCAGGAGGGACCCGGCACAGAGTTTTTCAGCGAGCTGGTCGAGAACATCATTCCGATGAGTTACGGCGGCGCGCTGGCGCTGGCCGATCATCTGAAAGTTGCTAACGCGACAAACGAAGTCCGCGTCCTCGATCTTGCCTCGGGATCGGGAATTTGGGGAATCGCGTTCGCGCAAAAATCGCCGCGCGTGCAAGTAACCGCGGTGGATTGGGCCGGCATGATTCCAACAACCAAACGCATCACGCAAAAATTTGGCGTTGGAAACCGTTTCAAATTTGTCGAGGGTGATTTACTGAAGGCTGATTTCGGTGACGGCTACGACATCGCCACCCTCGGTCACATTCTGCACAGCGAAGGCGAAGAGCGTAGCCGCAAGCTGCTGAAGAAAACAGCTAACGCGCTCAAATCCGGCGGCACCATTGCCATCGGCGAATGGCTGGTTAATGATGAACGGACCGAACCGCTGAATGGTTTAATGTTCGCCGTCAACATGCTGGTGAATACCGAACGCGGCGACACATTTTCCTTCAATGAAATTAAACGCTGGTTGGAAGAAGCCGGCTTCAAGAATGTGCGCACGCTCGAAGCACCCGGCCCATCACCGCTGGTGTTGGCGACGAAATCGTAATCGCCTAGCGATGAATCGCCTTCTCACCGCTATGCCGAGCTGATTTGATAATACCGGAATGAGAAAGGCGAAGGCAAAAACTAAAGCGCGAAAAAAGAAGTCATCGCCCAAAACAAGACGGAAACTGGAGATCGATTCCACGCTCAAGGCACGACTCGAAGCGGAGTTTGCGCGAGCAGTCAGAAGCGCGAAGGCGTACGCCGACGATCCGCTACGACTGCGCGGCCTCTTTCAGGATGCAGCCGAGACGGCGACGTCACTGCCGAGGGATTCGTTCGGAGACACCTGGCCGTACTTTCAGACGATGCTGCGTTTGATCCGCGCCTACTATCGAGGCGAATATCACGAGGTCACGGAAAGCACGCTCGTCATCCTCATCGCGGCCGTCATCTACGTCGTCAGTCCCCTTGACGTGATCCCCGACGCCATCCCCGCAATCGGTTTTCTCGACGACGCCACCGTCGTCGCCCTGGCGGTGCAACGAGCACGGCAAGATTTGGATGATTTCATGCTTTGGGAAATAACGGCGTCGTAACGCGGGGCTAATTTGGGGAGAGCAGAATCAAATCCAGATCGGCGGCGAGAAATCGCCGCGCTACAGTACCGCAACCAGCGGCGCGCTCTGCGTCTGGGGAGCGCAGGCTGCCAGCCTGCAGTTGCCGGCAGCTTGCCGGCAACCATTTCGCGTAGCGAATTTTTGGATTAAGAAAGCCTCGGCAAGCTGCCGAGACGAACAGGCTGGCAGCCTGTGCTCCCCAGACGGGGAATTTACACCAACAGCAAGGCCGGGTTTTCCAATAAGTGGCGGAGTTCTTTCAGATACACCGCGCCGAGCGCGCCGTCGATGACGCGATGGTCGCAACTCATCCAGATCGACATGCGATGACCGACGACGATCTGATCGCAGTTATCGATGACCGGCATTTTATTGATTTTTCCGAGAGCGAGAATAAAGCCTTGTGGCGGATTGATGATGGCGGAAAAACTGTCGATCCCCATGCCGCCGAGATTCGAGACGGTGAAGCTCCCGCCCTGAAATTCCTCCGGCTTCATCCGCTTGTTGCGGGCGCGGCTGGCCAGATCTTTCGCCAGCTCACTGATTTCCCGGAGCGATTTGTTCTGCGCAGCACGAATTACCGGAGTCAGCAATCCGTCTTCGATCGCGACTGCAATTCCAAGATCAACGTCCGCATATTGCACGACGGCGTCGCCATCGAATGAGGCGTTCACTTTTGGAACCTTCACCGCTGCCATCACGGCGGCTTTCAAAACGAAATCGTTCACCGTGATTTTCGAGGTGTCGGTCCCTTCGCCGCCCGCCTTTAACTCCGCGCGTGCGGCCATGAGCGGCCCGGCGTCGATCTCAATGTTGAGATAAAAATGCGGGACCGGTGCTTTACTTTGCACCAGGCGTTCGGCAATACCTTTGCGCATTCCGGAGAGTTGGAGACGCGATCCCGCACCGGGCTTGGGCGCGGCTGATTTTTGTGTTGGCGACGGACCGCGGTCAGAAATGCCAGCCCGGCTCGGGCCAGCGGCTACAGATTTTGCCGCAGCGCGCACGTCGGTTTCAGTGACGCGACCATCCGGACCCGAGCCTTTGACAGCTGCGAGATCGACACCGAGCTCAGCCGCTATGCGTCGCGCTACGGGCGAAGCCTTTACCCGCGCTTCCTCTTCACTCTTCTGTGCCGGCAGCCGTGTCGGCTGTTCTGACTCAGTTTTCTCTCCCCGCTTTTCTGCCGGCGACACGCCTGCCGCTACAGGTTTTTTCTCGGAAGCCTTTTTCTCTTGCGGGGGCGCAGTCTCTTTCTCTTTTCCCTTTGCCGGCGCAGGCTTTTCGGTCTCGGCCTGTTCCTTTTTTGGTTCATCAGCCTTCGCTTCTTTCTCGGGCGGTTGTTCTTTTTTTCGTTCTTTCTCCGCCGTCTTTTTCTCTTCCTTAGGCGCGGCCTCGCCCGGCTCGCCGATAAACGCAATTGGCTGGCCCACTTCAACCTTGCCGCCCTCTTCGACGTAAATTTCCGTCAGCGTTCCGTCCTCTGGCGACTCCCATTCCATTGTCGCCTTGTCGGTCTCAATTTCGGCGATGACGTCGCCGGCTGAAACTTTATCGCCCTTCTTCTTTTTCCACGCGACGAGCGTCCCCTCCGTCATCGTGTCGCTCAATTTGGGCATCTGGATTTCAGGCATGACAGTAAAAAGTTAAAACGTTAAGAGGGTTACAAAGTTAAAACGACGCCGACTCTTCCCGTTTAACATTTTAACGTTGTAACTTTTTTAACCTCTTTTAGGCATAGCAAACTTTTCTTACAGCGGCGACGAGTTTGTCGGCATTGGGCAACACGGCCTTTTCCAATCGTTCATTATACGGCATCGGTACGTCTTCCTGCGAGACACGCCCAATCGGTGCGTCGAGCTCGTCGAAAATATTTTTCTGAATGCGATAACAAACTTCCGCGCCGACGCCGCAAAATGGCCGGTCTTGTTCCACAATCACCACCCGATGCGTTTTCGCTATCGAATCGTAAATGGCGCGTTCATCGAGCGGTTTGATCGAACGTAAATTCGAATTGCTCCGCCACTGCCAGCGCCAGCGCCAGCGTTTGCGCGTAACATATGATCGTCACGTCCGAGCCTTCGCGTTTGACCTCCGCCTTGCCCAGAGGAATCAGCAATTCCGTTTCCGCCAGCTCGATCATGCCCTTCAAGCTGTAGAGCAGTTCGGATTCAAGAACCAACACCGGGTTATTGTCGCGCACCGCGGTTTTCAAAAGTCCTTTGGCGTCGCGCGGCGTCGCCGGCGTGCAAACTTTGAGCCCGGGGACGTTGGCATACAAACATTCAGTCGCGTGCGAATGGGTCGCGCCGAGTTGATGGGCCGGACCGTTCGGTCCACGAAACGTGATCGGGATGTTAAACTGGCCGCCGCTCATCGTCAGCATGTTGGGAGCGTTGTTCACCACCTGATCAAAGGCGACCAGCGAAAAACTGAAGGTCATGAATTCGATGATCGGACGCAGTCCCACCATCGCAGCGCCGACTCCAAGCCCGGCAAATCCATTTTCGGAAATTGGCGTGTCGATGATTCGTTTGGGGCCGAAGCGTTCAAGCAAACCCTGCGAGACTTTGTAGGCGCCGTTGTATTCCGCGACTTCCTCGCCCATGAGGAAAACATTTGGATCGCGTGCCAATTCTTCCGCCAATGCTTCATTCAACGCCTGGCGGTAAGTGATCTCGCGCATCTCGCTCATGATGCAGCTGCGGCCTTCTTTTCTACCGGCGCCTCACTTTTCGGAAGCGAGGGAGCAGCTTTTACCGCGCCGTCGACGTAAGTATAATCGTAAAGTCTTTCCAGCGGCGGCTCCATGCTTTCCTCGGCAAACTTCACGCTTTCGAGTGCCTTTTGTTTCGCTTCCTTATCCAGCTCATCAAATTTTTCGTTCGTCAGTTTTCCTTCGCGCGTCAGTTGCGCGCGCAACCGCGTAATCGGGTCGTCCAGACGATATTTTTCGAGTTGCTCTTTCGTGCGATAGCTCGCGGGATCAGACATGGAATGGCCGCGATAGCGATAAGTGCGGGCTTCGACAAACGCCGGATGCGGATCTTTGCGAATTGATTCGACCACTTCGCTCAAAGTATCGCGAACGTGACGAAAATTCATTCCGTCCACCACGCAACCGGGAATGTCATAACCTTCGGCGCGATCCACGATTTGTTTGAGCGAAGTAGAACGCTCGACCGAGGTTCCCATGGCAAACAAATTGTTTTCGCAAATAAAAATTATCGGCAGCTTGAAGAGGGCGGCGAGGTTCAGCGCTTCGTGAAAGGCGCCCTGATTGATCGCGCCGTCGCCGAAAAAGCAAAGGGTCACGCGATCTTCGTTTCGATATTTGCAGGCGAAAGCCAGACCGCAGGCCAGCGGGACATGTGCGGCGACGATGGCGTGCCCGCCGTACATGTGATGTTCCTTGTCGAAAAAATGCATCGAACCGCCCAGTCCGCGGGAGCAGCCGGTATCTTTGCCAAAAAGTTCTGCCATGCAGGCATTGGCGCTAGTTCCACGGGCGAGGGCATGTGCATGATCGCGATAAGCGGTAATGATGTAATCATCGAATCGGATCGCCGCGAGGGCACCAGTCACAACCGCTTCCTGGCCGATGTAAAGGTGACAGAAGCCGCCGATTTTCTGCGCTTGATATTGCTGGCTTGCGCGCTCTTCGAAACGGCGGATGAGCAACATCAGCCAGAGCATCTCGACTTCGTCGCGCTGCTCCGCCGGCTGCATGGAAATCAGGCAGCGCGGGCGACCGCGACTTCTGCGCTAGTGCGTGGCGATTGAGCGCGCATCAACAGAACGAAGACGGCGGTAAAAATGAGATCGCTCAGGAGGGAGTTGCGGAAAAACATCCAGCTCGGCGTAGCGCCGTACTCGGGCAAGCCAACCGTGAGTGCCTGAATTAAGCCGGCAAAATTTTTCACGTATCCCGGATCGGTCAGCCAGGAAAAGACGTTGGTGATTCCATAAAAAATCACTGAGCCCGCAACCGACGCCGGCACAATCGTCTTCCATGAAGCGTTTTTCCGCAGCGCAAAACCAATGAGACCGATCAGAACCAGGGCCAGGTAGCGGCAGAGAATTTGCGGATCGAACAGCGCTGCGTGGTAGGTAGCGTTTAGAATTAAATCGGAAACGAAGAGCATGCCCAGAGGTAACGCGAACTTGTAGCGTTGCGGCAGATAAGCCCCACAACAAAGCGTGATGGCGGCGAGCGGCGCAAAATTCGAAAGCCAGGCAGCCGCGCCGGAATGAATGAGGAGACCTGTCGCCGCACGTAAAGCGACGACGCAGAAGAGAAACAACAACGCCGGAATCATTGGACAGCAAGTTTATCTGTCCTGCGCCAGATGCAACGCCAAA
>QHPN01000031.1 GCA_003219115.1 Verrucomicrobiota bacterium
GACTGATACGGTCGTGTTATAACTGTGATCTGTGTCCTCTGGCCTCTGACGCCGTTTGGTGCGGCCTACAGCGCACGCACTGCGGCCAGCAACCTCTCCACTTCTTCCTCGCTCGTATAACAAGCGCAACCGGCCCGGACTACTCCAGCCTGACCTAACCGTTCAACCACCGTCATGGCGTAAAAGTCGCCGTCGGAAAGGAAAAGTCCGCGTTCCGCCAATCTCTTCGCCACTTGCGTCGACGACATGTCCTTCATCGTGAATGCAATCGTAGGCGTCCGCTCTTTGTCGGGCGTCGGGCCGTAAACGCGGACACCATTTATTTCCTGCAGACCGTTCCAAAGCGGCTCGATCAACGTCTTGCCGCGTTCGTGAAGGTGACGGAAACCTAACCTTAGGCTCTCACGACGCGTCGGAGCCGGGGCGAGCGAAGCGAGAAAATTCACCGCTGCTGCCGCACCCGCGATCCCTTCATGATTTTGGGTCCCGGTTTCGGCTCGTTCCGGCGCTGAATCAGGTGCCGGAATCAACTTCGGAAAATCCAGCGATTCGAGCAGGTCGCGCCGGCCGTAAAGAATCCCAAGGTGCGGGCCATAAAATTTGTAAGCGGAACAGGCCAGAAAATCGCAATTCCATTCCCGGACATCGATCGATCCATGCGGAGCGTAATGAACGGCGTCGACGAAAATTTTCGCTCCGACCGCATGCGCCATTTCCCGGGCGCGTTGCACATCGTTAATTGTGCCAAGAGCGTTCGACGCGCCGCCGATCGCGACCAGTTTGGTCCGGCGCGTTATCTGTCGCGAAAAATCTTCCCAATCCAGTTCACCCGTTTCCGGAATCATTTTCGCCATGCGCACGGTCACATTGCATTCTTTCTCCAGTCGCCGCCACGGAGCGATATTGGCATGATGATCCAGCTCCGTGATTACGATCTCGTCGCCGCGGGCGAACTCGCGGGCCAGAGCGCGCGCGAGGTGAAAGGTTAGCGTCGTCATGTTAGCACCGAAGACGATTTCGGCCGTCATCGCGTTCAGGAAATCGGCCAACACGCTGCGCGCGGAATCAATGATCGAGTCGGTTTCCTCGCTCGTCGGATAAGCCCAGTGCGTGTTCGCGTTGTGGTGGAAAAGATAATCATTCATCGCTTCCACAACGGTCCGCGGCACCTGAGTCCCTCCAGGTCCATCGAAATACGCGACCGGGTAGCCGTTATGAACGCGCGCCAGCGCTGGAAATTGTTGTCGAATTTCGGCGATCGACGTGACCGCTCCGGCAGACGACGATTCGCTGGTTTTTTGTAGAGCCACCGGCATGGAATGGAAATTGAGTTCAGAATCTACACAGGAATTTGAGTTTGCCGATGTAAACGCCTTACATCAGTCTTCGAAAATTGTAGGCCGCTCGGCGAGACTCGGCTATTTTAGATAGCGACTGATACAGCGGCCAGTCAGACCTGCCGACGAATTGATGCCCTAGGACATAACGGGAGCTAAACCCCGTTGCTGACGCGATCGTCCATTGATTTGGAAGGGCAGATCGAGGCATCGCATAACGGTGGCCGGAAAAGACAAAACAAATTGTCGATCAAGGTGGGAAGGCGTATACGTTCGTTTCAATCCCGCGAGGCAGCGGTGGCGCAAGATTGGACATGAGGTCAGCACCGGCGCTACCTCAGAGGCAAATATTAATAGCCGCCGATTAATTCACCTCGCTAAAATGAATACCTCACACAAGTGTCAGCTACACATCATCAAAATCTTGCTCGCACTGGTTGGAGCAGCTCTCGCGCTCACTCAGGTTGTGCGCGCTGACGAAACCTGCTCGTCGCCATACCTCGCTCGCATCGACGGGCAGGAGGAGTTTGTCTATGTCTGGTCACTTGGCGTCGAAGGTCTCGGTGATGGCGCCGACAAACTCGTCACCGTCGATGTAAAGCCCGACTCGCCTAACTATGGCAAAGTCATAAGCAGTGTTCCCGTTGATGGACGCAATGAGGCGCACCATGCCGGCTTCACTGATGACCGGCGTCAACTCTGGTGCGCGGCTCTCGAAACCAGCCGGGTGTTTATCTTCGACGTCCACACTGATCCTGCGAAGCCGAAGTTGACGAAAACGATCGACAATTTCGCTGAGACCACTGGCGGGGCCATCGGTCCGCATGGCGCGTATGCCTTGCCCGGACGCGTGCTCATTCCGTGTCTTTCAAATGCAACAGATAAGGGCGGTCGCACTGCGCTCGTCGAGTACAGCAACGACGGTAACTACATCGCGACACACTGGCTCCCGACCAAGGATGTCGCGCGCGGTGCCGCGAACGCGGAGCTCGCCGACGGCTATGGCTACGATGCGCGCGTTTTACCGCGTAAGAACGCGCTACTCACTTCATCCTTCACCGGCTGGAACAATTACACGACGGACTTCGGCAAAATGACTGCCGATCCCGAGGCGATGAAACATTTCGGAAACACGATGGTAATGTGGGATTTCCATACTCGTCAGCCAAAAAAAGTGTTCGGGGTGCCGGGTGCGCCGCTCGAAATCCGCTGGGCGTGGGGCGACAAGCACAACTACGCTTTTACCGCGACTGCGCTGGGCTCGAAGCTTTGGCTCGTCTACGCGGACGATCGCGGCGAGTGGCAGGCAAAGGAGGTCGCGCCGGTGAGTAACGTTAAAGGCGGCGTGCTCCCAGTCGATATCAGCCTGAGCGCTGACGACAAGACATTGTTTGTCAGTTGTTTCGGCGACGGCAAGTGCCGCGTCTTCGACGTTTCCGATCCGCATCATCCGAAACAAATTTACGAGAAACAAATCGGCAAACAGGTCAACATGGTCTCGCAAAGTTGGGATGGGAAGCGACTCTACTTCACCAGTTCGCTCCTGGCGCATTGGGACAAGCAGGGCGCGGACAACGAGCAATTTCTCCGCGCTTACGCCTGGGACGGCAAGGAACTGAAGCCGCGCTTCGATCTCGATTTCACCGCGCTCAAGCTGGGCCGTCCGCATCACATGCTCTTTGGCTCAACTAAGATCGGCCCCAATCGTACGACGCTCGCCGCCAAGTAGAATGTGGGAGAGACGTCAGCGTCAGCGTCGCGGTACGCTCGGAGGGACATGCTTCCGCATGTCCAGGACGCGCGGAAGCGCGTCCCTCCGCATGCATTTCAAAGCAATTGGATTGTTTACACTGGCGTGCACCTTAGCCTTACGCCCTACAATTGCCGCTGATCTTCCACGCGATAGCGAATTCGACTACGACCCGCCTGCGCCCGGCAGTTACGCTTTGCCGGTGGTGAAGCTTGCCGCCGATGGCGTATTACTCGATGCCAATAACCAAGCCGTAAATCTTCGCGATCTCACCCAGGGGCGCGTCACGGTCTTGAGTTTCATCTATACTCGCTGCGCCGCGCCAAAGGCGTGTCCTTATGCGACCGGCGTCCTGGGCCAGCTTCACGACCTGACGGCAAAGGATGAGACGCTAGCCAAAAATATGCGTCTAGTCAGCATTAGCTTTGATCCAGAGTACGACACGCCGCAGCATCTGGCTACCTACTCTGAAAATGTTCGCGAAGAAAAATCAGGATG
>QHPN01000032.1:0-8786 GCA_003219115.1 Verrucomicrobiota bacterium
TTTCTGGCACTGCTCGATGCGTTGGGGCGGCATCAGCCTTTTGAAACGGCGCTGCCGCGAACTTATCCCACCAAATTTTCGACCATCGCGGTGCTCGAGGAGAAGTTCCGGGACTACGCCGCGAAGGATTTCGGAACAACTTTGCAGCAGACGGAAGAGTGACTGCCTCGCGGTCACGCCGCCGAGACGGGAACTTTGCCGCTTCCGCTCTGGGAAGCGCGGGCTGCTAGCTCGCAGTTGCCGGCAGCTTGCCGGCAACATCCAGCGCTGCTCGCAGATTGGTAGGATTTTCCAGACAGTCTCGGCAAGCTGCCGAGACAAACAGGCTAGTAGCCTGTGCTCCCCAGAATCACCATGACCTTGTGAACACTCCCGGCACATGCGAAAAACACGGCTGTGCCTAAAGCCAAAACCAAAACGGCGACTGCCAACATTCATGCGATCGTGGGCTCCGACGAAGCCAGGATAAAACGCAAAGCGGCTGAGCTGGCGCAAAAACTGGCGCCGGCGGAAGCAGGCGAATTCGGTCTGGAGATCATTGATGGCGCGGCCGACAATGTCGACGGAGCAGCTAATGCGATCCGCTCCGCCATCGCTGCGCTGCAAACGCTCCCGTTTTTCGGCGGCGGCAAATTAGTCTGGCTCAAAAGTGCGAATTTTCTCTCCGACGACGTGAGAGGAAAATCGGCCAATGTGCTCGAGCCCTTGGAAGCGCTCGGTGACATCCTTTCCGGCGGACTTCCAAATGATGTCACATTTCTCGTTAGCGCGATTGATCCGGACAAGCGTCGATCGTTTTACAAGACGCTGACCAAATTGGCGGAGATTCAGGTTTTTGATGAGCTCGATCTGAACCGGAGCGGTTGGGAAGAAAACGCCGGTGAAATTGTGCGTGCCGAAGCAAAGAAGCGCGGCTTGAAATTTGAGGACGAAGCGTTGGCGCTTTTCGTGCTTTCTACCGGCGGCGACTCGGGCGTGGTTGCCAACGAGCTGGAAAAGCTCGGCCTTTATGCGCCGGAGGGTGCGATCACGGTCGAACAAGTACGGGCATTGGTTCCGATTTCGCGGGCGGCGGTGATTTTCGAACTCGGAAACGCGCTGGCGCGACGCGACGCCACGCTCGCCCTCAGCCTGGTGCGCGATCTACTCGATCAGGGCGAAACCGCCATCGGCATTTTGCTCGCGACCCTTCTGCCGACCGTCCGCAGTCTTCTTCTGGCGAAGGACCTGATGGAACGTCATCGCCTCCCCCGGCCGCAGGCGCCATTTGCTTTCATTTCCACCCTCAATCGTTTGCCGGCGAAAGAGACTGAACATTTGCCACGAAAAAAAGATGGCACCATTAACGGATACGCCCTCGGCGTCGCAGCGGTGAACGCGCATCGTTTCGAGACGAACCAATTGGTTCGGGGAATGGAAGCATGTTTGCAGGCAAATTTACAGCTGGTTACGACACAGTTGAATCAGGAGCTGGTTTTGACCGAAGTGGTGGTGAAGTTGTTGAAGGATTGATTGTAGCGGCGGTCTATGACCGCCGATTTTCTTAGATCCGACGCTCATAGAGCGCCGCTACGGCGCCCGCCCGTATATTTCCGCCCCATCAATTCATCTGTGCAGCGTGTCGCGGCGTTTGTGTCAACGCCGGTCTGCAAAGAGTAGGCGCTCGCCGCGGCGAGCGCCTTTACAACATCGCGCGAGGATTGAGGTAGGGGCGGTTCACCTAACCGATCCGAGCCGGATTGACATTGCGAGCGATTGAGGTCAATCGCCCCTAGCTCTATTATTCGGGTACGTACTTCCGCGCCATCGGCCCGACGTAGGGAATGTCCCAGCGCGACCCCGAAAATGCCTTGATCATCGCGATCACCATGATGACAAGAAAACCCAGGTGAACGAGCGCTTGAATGATCGCCCAGAGGAAAGCCGGGATAGAACCAAAAATATCGAAAACGACTCGCGAGATGATGTTAAATAAAAGCCACGCAGCCCCAAAGATGATCGACTGCATTGCGTAAAAGCGCACAAAATTGTCGTGTTTCTCCAGGAACCAAAAAATGAGGCCACCGACCAGGGGAATACAGGCCAGCGCGGCGGCGATGTTGGAAGGCAGCCCGGTAGATTGCGTTGTTGGATTGGTGACGTTCGTTGCAGGTTCGGGCGGATTGGGGGGCGTTGCTTCCGGTGGAGGAGGCGGTGAGGTCGGCTCGAAAGGATCAGCCATGGTACTCTTAGATGAAATAGAGCGGTTGTTTGTCAAGTGAACTCCGACGCCATCGAGATTTCGGGGAATGGTTTTCGGTATCCGGCGTTCGTCGGCCGCGGACTGATCGCAAGAGCGGGCGAGATCGCACGGAACGTGACCGATCGTAACCGTTGCACCATCATTGCGGATCAAAATTCTGCGCGACTCTTCGGCGATCGGGTGCAAGACAGTTTTTCGTCGCACGGTTTCTCTCCCCAATTGATCACCATTCCAGCCGGCGAAAAATCGAAGTCGCTCACGCAGGTAGAGAAAATTTGCGACGAGATGATCGAGGCAGGCTTCGATCGCAGCTCGTTCGTGGTTGGATTAGGCGGTGGCGTGATCGGTGACATTTCGGGATTTGTCGCTGCCATTTTCCAGCGGGGCATTCCGCATATCCAGATTCCGACGACGCTGCTCGCAATGGTCGACAGCTCAATTGGTGGCAAAACCGGAGTCAATCTGGAGGCCGGGAAAAATCTGGTCGGCGTGATTCATCATCCGGCATTAATTATTTGCGATGTCGACGCTCTCGAAAGTCTACCACCGCAGGAAGTGCGTCAGGGTTATGCGGAAATTATCAAGCACGCCATCATTCGCGACGCCGAGATGGTGACGCAACTTTCCAAGTTGCGTGCTGATGAAAACGCAAGTTGGAAACTTGCGCCACTTATCCGGCGCAACATTGCGATCAAGGCTCGGATTGTGTCGGTGGACGATCGAGAAACGTCCGGGGAGCGCACGTTGCTGAATTTTGGTCACACGGTGGGGCACGGGATCGAGCGGGCTAATGACTTCAAGATTCCGCACGGCGATTGCGTCAGTATCGGGATGGTCGCGGCTTGCGCGATTTCGATGAAGCGCGCCGGGCTTTCTTCCAAGGAACGTGATGCAGTCGTCTCGTTGCTGAAGAAATTCGAATTGCCAACAGAATTGCCGGCGGAAGTCGACCGCGAGAAAATCTGCGCCGCCATCGCGCACGACAAGAAATTTCTCGGCGGCAAGATTCGCTTTGTGGTGGCACGACGAATTGGGGAAGCACACGTTTCCAGTGACGTGACGATGGAGGACATTCGGGAGGCGATTGCGGCGTTGTAGCTCCCTTATCGGTGGAGCTGCCGCTGTCCTCAACGGCACGACATTCCGAAATCTGCCGCCGTGACGGCGGCAGCTACAACTGTAGCGGCGCTCTATGAGCGCCGAATTTCTCTAGCTCCGGCGGTCATAGACCGCCGCTACAGTTATGGCACGCGGATACTACGGCAATATTCCGCCAGCCCATCCGCGATGGCCTGGGCGTATTCTCGGAAAATACTTTTCCGCTGCACCCCATTGAATTCACGAGTGCCGTCGTAATCGCCCGCTTGAATCCGCGCGAAACCGTCGGTGCTGTTCATGACATAAGGTTCGAAATAAATCACCGGGCAACGAAAAACGCGCGTCGCCAGAAGATTACGCGCATAGACGTAGCCACTTGTCCCCACTTTTGCGACGGTGTCGGTAGTATATTGGTAGGGCGGCAATCCAGTTTCCTGAGCAAACGTTGTCGCCATTGCATTGGCCAATGGTAATTCCTCTTCATACGCGCGACTGAGTAAACGCCGCACCATTTCGTAGCGCACGTCGTCGTGCACGATCTCGTCCGGCAAATACGACCCGTTGATCAGCACATGAAAATGATCGCGATCAATCAAAATTGGATTTTTCGGGTCGCCCCAGCCTTCGGCGTTGAAATGCAGGCACAACACGAGGTCGGGCTGCAATTTCATGTTCACCTTCTTCGCCCGATAACGGATTTCGCTTTGCCGATAAAATAACAGCTCGCTTTGCCAGCGGATCGATTTCTCCTTGTCAGCGTCGTCGACTTCATAATCTGCGCGCGGCTCGGTCACCCCGATCTTGGCCAGCACTTCCCTGGCAATTTCACGAAAGTCATCCGGCCGCAGCGGCGTTGTGGGATGATTGTGCCGCCGGGCGAAGGAAACTTCGGCACCGAGCGCCCGTAGTTTTGGCGCCAGAATTCTTGCCACCTGCCACGTCAGCTCACCTTCCTCCACTGGCGGCTGATCACCGACCTGGAACCATCGTTCCTCCATTTTCGCCCAGCGACCGCCGAGATGCCCGGGATCGAGCGCGACATTCAAGCCACGCAGCGGCCGCTCCCGAGAAGCGCGGCCAAGCTTATCGATGCGCCTCCAATATTGGCCTGGAAGTTTGCGGGGCGTCTCCTTCGCGAAACGCAAAGTGAAAGACGTCTGCGCCGCGGCATCTTCCACGATCCGCGCGGAATCATCGCCAATTTGAACAAGATCGTCATAGCCGCGGGTAGCATAAACATTTTGCAGCAAGCCCGTGAAATCGTCCCGGGTCATCGTCTCCTGATAGCGTTCAAGCGTCGGCCAGCGGGGCTTATCCCCCACCGGGCTGATGTCCGCCGCCAGCAGCTGGGTCGCCTGGAACAGCCCAAAAAGAAGAAGAAAGCGACGGAGCATCTGGACTTCGCGTTCATTAATCACGATGATCGACGAATGCTAACGATTCTTTTCCTGGGCGATATCGTTGGCGAACCCGGCCGCAGCGCCGTGATTTCAAGATTGCCGGAGCTGAAAGAGAGATACAGGGTCGATTTTATTATCGTAAACGGCGAGAACGCGGCCGGTGGTCGCGGCATCACCGGAAAAATCACGATCGACCTGCTCCGTTCGGGGGTTTCCGTTATTACCACGGGGGATCACATCTGGGACCAGAAGGAAATTTCTGCCTTCATCGAGACCGAACCGCGATTGCTGCGTCCGATCAACTACCCGGAAGGGGCCCCGGGGCACGGCTCAATCGTATTGCAAACCACCAAGGGCAAGGTGGGCGTGATCAACGTGCAATGCCGCACGTTCATGCTCCCGATTCTGGAGAATCCGTTCCGCGTCATGCAGGCGGCGGTTGAGAAAATGCGGACCGAAACTTCCGTCATCGTGGTTGATGTTCATGGCGAGACCACGAGTGAAAAAATTGCGCTCGGCCGTTTTCTCGACGGAAAAGTTTCGGCTGTCCTCGGTACCCATACCCACGTGCAAACGGCCGACGAACAGATTTTCCCGGGCGGGACAGCTTTCCTTTGTGACGCCGGAATGTGCGGACCAGTGAATTCAATCATAGGTCGCGCCGTCGAACCAATCATGCACCGTTTCATCTCAAATCTGCCGGCACAATTTCCGGTCGCAACTGGCGAGGTGCGATTGCGCGGGGCGCTGGTCGAGATCGACGAGACGACCGGACGGGCTCTTCGTATTAGGCGGATCGACGAGGCGGCGGCAAGTTCGGGGGAATCGCAATCCGAGGCGACGTTGGAAAACGAATATAAGAATGAGCGAGAGAACGGTTGACAGGCGGCGCGCGCATTCGGCGCATTTGTCTGCCCACAATTTCTTCTACGTCTTCTACGGAAAGTGAGATGCATCATATGAAAGTATTGAGTCTGGGAATAGTGGGGGTCGCCTTCGCGGCGACCATGGTACTTGGACAGGGCAACCAGGAAGCGGCTAATCTCACGCGCGAAGGAATCGAGGCGTCGAAAGCGAAGGATTGGGACAAAGCCATTACCGCTTTCAGAAGGGCAGCACAGCTGGACCAGCACTATGCCCCGAATCTGGCCTCAGCGTTACAGCAGCGCGCTACCATTTACGTAAGCCAGAAGAAATTTCAGGAAGCGATTGCCGATTATTCCGAAGCTTTGAAAATAAAATCAGACGCTCCCGATATCTATGAGCGGCGTGCTTATGCCGAGATGCAATTGAGGGATTACGATAAGGCGCTGCACGACTACAACCAGGCGATCAAGCTTAATCCGCAGGAAGCGAAATATTATCAGGTGCGTGCCATCATTTATCAGGAAAAGGGAGACTTTAAAGCGGCCATGGCCGACACAGAAAAGACTCTCCAGCTAGATCCGAATAATACCGATGCGCAATCGCGGAAAAGATTTCTGGACGCGAAATTGCACGGCACGCCGACGCCGATGCCAATGCCATCCGGACCTATTCCTAATCCCAATGCGCCCCCACCGGCGGCTGCCGGCGGAACACCAGCGCCGGGAAGGCCGTAAACAAGGGACGGCTATCTCCGATGGCTCTGGGGAGCGCAGGCTGCCGACCTGCAAACCCTCGCCACTTCCTTCTTCCGGTTCCTCCGCCTCTTCTCTCTTAGAACGAAGACTAAGGAGGAAGAGTTTGGTCCCCGGCAGGATTACTTCCGTTCTGCGAAGCTTCTCCGGGCACGGGCAGTGGCAGGAACCGCCGTTTGCGCCGGTTCGCCGGTAACGGTGACAACGTCATCGTAATGTTCCGGCCCGCCAGCTTCGGTTCCATTTCCACCTGCGACATCCCGGCCAGGTCATTTTTCACCTTGGCCATCAACTGCATCCCAAATTCCTGGTGGGCCATTTCGCGCCCCCGAAATTGCAATTGCACCCGCACCTTGTTGCCGCGATCGAGAAATTCTTCGCCGTGCCGAATCTTGGTCAGGTAATCATGCTCATCGATGTTTACCCGAAACTTGATTTCCTTCAGCTTCGCCGCCGGCGATGATTTGCGGTCTTTGTCCTGTTTGGCGATATCATAACGATACTTGCCAAAATCGACAATCTTGCACACCGGCGGGTTTGCCGTAGGCGCGATCTCGACCAGGTCCAGCTCCAGACTTTGCGCTCTGCGCAAGGCGTCGGACAACTTCATGACGCCGAGTTGTTCTCCAGTCGATCCCATGATCACCCGTACTTCGCGGGCGCGAATTCGACCATTTACACGAACTTGTAGTTGCAGAATTTAGGCTCCTTTCAGCGAAACGAGAGTGCTGCGCTTCGCCGTTGTTTCATTTTCGCAAATCCGCCATCGCTTGGATGCGACGGCAGAGCACTCGACATCGATGCAGCTGCGAAGACCGCATCGACGGGCCCGCAATTCCGCGAGCCGGGGGAAAGTTGTAGCCACAATGGAACAGTCGCAAGGTGATTTCTATTCAGCAGGCGCCGCGCCGAAATGAGCTGCATAAGCGGCGTAGGCGGCAGCGTCGTCAATCATCGAATCCAAAGTGGCAGCTATCGGTTCCAATTTTATCACACCCGAGAAGATTGCGCGATCACCAATTTCAGTATCAATCAGGAAGGTAGGCCGTTGGCTTACCTTTAGCTCCTGCCATTCCACTGTGCTCTTACGTATTCGTTTTTCGATTTCCGGCGAACGCGCCCGCTCCGCCAATTTGGCTTTATCCAAGCCGGACGCGTGGGCTCCCACTTCCGCTGCCACTTCGATATCGCGAATGGCCTTTGATCCCTCGCGCAGGATGGCGTTGGAAAGCGCGAGGCGCACCGTGTCGTCTTTGATTCCAAGATCACGCGCCGCTTCTGCCACCAGATTGGCCGGCAGATATTCGGGTAACACCGGCTCGTACGAATCGCTCCGCAACATGAAGGGCGAGCGATTCATCAATCCGCTGCGCCGGTAATACCATTCCTCTTGCTTGCGCGATTTCGGCAACCCCACTGGATCCATCAGCGCAATTTTCCAGTCGAATTCCACCCGACCGGCATACCGGCGTTTCAATTCCGCCCAGGTTGGCTGCGACCAGAAACACCACGACGACATCACATCCAGATAATTGGTAATCGAAATTCGCATCTCTTCTCCAAGGAACGGCTGCCTCTGACTGCCGTCTACTAAAATCATTCCTGAAAGCTCTGTAGCGGCGGTCTATGACCGCCGGAAGATTGTTATCGGACTCGGCGGTCATAGACCGCCCCTACAACCCTCCACCACTGCATCCGTTTTCATTCGGTGTTCGACGTTCGACGTTGGGCGTTGGACGTTTGCCTTTCCCTGCCTCGCTTTAACTCTTCAACGCTTCAACGCCGCAACCATGTAAAGTGTTAACCATTTTAGGTTTCAACCCGTCCCATGGAGCTCAATCACGTCCTCCTCTTCACCGCCGTCGCGACTTCAGCGTTGATTGTGCTCCAGGCTTTCCGACCGCAAACTCCCGGCGCTCGCGCCCGAGCCAGCATTGTCCTGATCGCAGCCGCTCTTTCCTGGCTGTTGGCCCGATCAATCGCCGGCTGGCTTTCTGCGATCGTTTGGTGCGCGCTTTTGGTCGTGCCAGCGTTCCTCAGGCACCGCGCTCAGGCTGCGCGTTTTCCGCATCATCAAAGCTGGAGGCCGACCATCATTTTGTCGCCGGTCGTCCTCATATTAATCATCATCAACATCGCCGTCTTCGTTCTCGAACTTCTCGCCGGCGGCTCAACCAACGAACTGACTCTGCATCGCCTCGGCGAACTCGATACCGGCTCAGTGATCTATCGACATGAATATTGGCGCCTTTTCGCCGCTCTCTTTCTTCACTACGGACCGATCCACATCTTTTTTAATCTCTTTGCCCTTCTTCTCCTCGGTCCACCGCTCGAACGACAAATCGGCGGCCTGCTTTTCTTTGTTTGCTACGCGGTGTCAGGGCTGGGATCGAGCATCGCGGTCGTCTTACTAACGAGACTAAGACT
>QHPN01000032.1:8825-9310 GCA_003219115.1 Verrucomicrobiota bacterium
TGGGCGTCGTCGGAACCTGGGCCGGTTTTCTCCTTCGCCACCGTCATCTTCCCCTCGCTCGACAACGTTTGCGCAACATCTTCATCATCGTGCTCCTCCAATTGGCCTTCGATGTCGTCACTCCGCGGGTCAGCATGTCCGCCCACCTCGGCGGCCTCTTCACCGGCTTCCTCCTCGGCCTCGTTGTTTCCGCACGATCGCGATTCTAAATGCTGGATGCTGGATTGTTTGTCTCATGCTCCTACTCCTGCCCTTAATCGAAACTTCCTCTCATCGAGCATGAGTAAGAACACCGATGCTGGACGTTCGGCGTTGGGCGTGGGCGTTTGCCTTTGGCTCCCTCGCTTCAACCCTTCAACACTTCAACCTTTTGACGGCGAGAGAATCTTCCATCGTCGCGCCCGCAATTTGCTGCTTTCCCGTTTCGTGACAAAATCGCGATGTTGGCCCGTTTCCCGCCATGCCGAACTTTCACTCCTATAATA
>QHPN01000033.1:0-6687 GCA_003219115.1 Verrucomicrobiota bacterium
GAGCAGCGAATTTTCCGTCCCGGCGGACTATGCAGAAATAAAAATGCCCGACATTTTCGGCGGGAAAAACGCGCCGGATAATCCGGCGGAGAGAGTGCCGGCATCGCCGCGAGTCGTGCCCATGCCGTCCGCCACTCCGTAATTAGGGCGCCGGTAGTGGCGTTGCCATTTATTCTCGCGTCGAACTCGCCGCGCCGTCACGCGCTCCTGGCGGAGGCAGGCTATAAGTTCGAGGTAGTTGGGCCGCCAATCAGCGAACTGGCGGTTGCGCAGTTGTCCTTGCGCGAGCTGACAATTGCAAACGCGACGCGCAAGGCAATGGCCGTAGCCCGCATCCACCGGGGTAGAGTAGTGCTCGCAGCTGATACGCTCGTCGCGATGGAAGGGGAGATCATTGGCAAGCCCCGTGACTTAAATCATGCGCGAATGATTCTGCGGCGGTTAAGCGGACGAACACACGACGTCTGCACGGCGGTTTACATCGTCGGTCCGCGAGCAAGAATTAGTTTCGCCGAAATTTCGCAGGTTCGTTTTCGCAAGCTCACTGAGAGCGCTATCACCAAGTATTTCAAGGTGGTGAATCCAGTCGATAAGGCCGGTGCTTATGCCGCGCAGGGTGCGGGCGGAAGTATTATCGCAGCGGTCAAAGGATCGGTGACGAACGTGATTGGTCTGCCAATGGAGCGCACTAAGAATGCCCTTGCGCAAGTTGATATCCGGCCGCTTAGCGGGTCTCGATGACAACTTTCCGGGGCTGGGTTGGAGCTTGCGCCGGTTCACGTTTCAATACCCGATAAAGAAACCAGACAATGAAACAGTTGGCGGCGAGAATAATACCAGCGGTAATGCTCGGACGATGAAAAATGTGGCGCAGTTCGAGCGGAATAAATGCCGCGGTGGCAAAGACCATGAGGAATTCGGCCCACCGCTTTTGCAGATACACGCCGATCCCTTCGGTGAACAACACCGCAGAATAGAAGAGGCTGAGAAACGCGGTGGCGCGAAAAACCCCACCGCCCGCGAGAATGTCCTGGAGGCGATTGAGCAAATAGTGCACGACCTTGCTGTGCTTGAGCAAAATCTCGTCGGCTACCCAATCAGAAAGGTTATCCATCCAAACCGCCCGCGAATTCAAAAAAAGAATCGAGACGCCGAGAACGAGAAGCAGAAGGCCTTTCGCGATCTTGAAAAGGGCGATCAGCTTGAGATAGCGAACGCGGTTTTTCGGCCGCAGAATTTTGAGATCAGCTGTCTGGTGAGACACTCGTAATATTGCCCCGATCTGCGTCAGTCCGCAACGATTGTGCTTCCGCGACAGCAAATCTCCAGTTTATTCCCATCGGGATCTTCAAAGAAGAATGCATAATAACCTGCACTGTATTCCGGCCAGATTTGAGGGCCTTCCAGGTTTCGGCCGCCGGCTTGACGGACAACTTTAGCGACGCGATCGACTTGCTCGCGCGTCTCCGCCCAAAATGCGATTCGCGTATTATTCGGGCGATGATTTGCGTCTTCGGTGAAGCCAAAGAATTCCGAGGGTTCGCCGGCGCCGTCTTTTTCAAACGCACCCCACTCTTCCGCGCTTTTATCGAGAGCAAATCCAATTGCCGGCAGGATTTTGGCGAAAAATTCCTGCGCCTGCGCCCGGTTCCGGACACGCAGATCGATATGATCAAAGAGACGTCGTTGCAAAGCTGGCCGTTGGTGGCGCAATTACCGCCACCATGTTCGAGCAGTCGTTAACTCTTCTTTAATTCCGCCAGAGCTTGGAGCACTTCCTCGCTGTGGGTTTGCGGTTTTACCCCGGTGAATACCTTTGCGATTTTGCCTTCCGGGTTGATGATGAAAGTATTGCGCGCGGACATCTTCTTCCCGTCGTAGTCCTTTAACGAGCCATAAGCTTCGGATACTTTGGTATCGGTATCCGCCAATAGTCTAAAGTTTAAGCCTTCCTTCGCACAGAATTGTTTGTGCGACTCGGCATTGTCCACACTGACGCCGAGGATAATGGCACTCGCATTCTGGTATTTGGCGAGGTCGCGCTGGAAGTTCTGTGCTTCCAAAGTACAGCCACTGGTGAAGTCCTTCGGATAAAAGTAAAGCACGACCCATTTACCCTTGTAATCGTTCAAACTAACCGGTCCCCCTTCATTTGAAGTAAGATTAACTGCGGGTGCTTGTGCGCCGACTTGAGGTGTAGTTTGTGCCATGGCGAATGATGCTGCTGCTAAAATAATAGTAGTTAGTATGGTTACCTTCATAATTAGCGTTCGGTCAACTGTAGACTTGATTGTTCACAGACTCCATCGAGTAAATTCCAGTAGGCGTCGAGTGCTTCCTCTGCCGCATTCATAATAATGCCGGGCGACGTGCCAGAATCGAGACAGCGCCGAATTGCGGATCGTTCGGCTGCACGATGCTCCACGTCAGCGCTGGCGTGAACTGCAAAATAACTAAGAGCTTGAGGGCTGTGGATCCCGTAGCAGTCGCGGAGACCCCGCAATTTTTCCGCTGCTACTTCCGGTTGCTGAGATTCGTAGGCATAAAGCGCGGTCAGCCCGCTGGCAATGTCACGACTGGTTAAGCGGTCGAACGTCGCGATCGTGTCGGCTGTTTTGGGAACAGGTTCGGCACATTTGACCGCTTGTCCCTCCTGGCCGGTCGCGGCCGCGAAATCGAGCCATAACTCCGGATGCGGCGCTGGATTCGTCAGCTCGTCGTCCAGATTTTGCTCGAGTGCAGATCTGATCACCGAATCGCTGGCGCAGTTAATCGCGTTTTTCAGATAACGAGGAAATGCTGCGACATGCGGGTAATAAACGCGGGAATAGGCGGCAAGCTGATCGGACGTCAATTCACCACGTTGCCAGGCACGGTAGAACGGGTGTTGCAAGATGGATCGTTCGCGAATCAAATCGTGCAGGACGCGCAGGGCTTTTTCGGTTGTCATACCGTTTTAATGCTTCGGCGGTCCTTCCCTGAACGCAAGGGCAAAAAATCTGTGTCGCTTTCTAAGCGACCCAGTTCCACTGCGAGTGCATCACCATGAATAGCGCCGCCAGCATGCTGGAAAGAATGCAGTAGCCGAGGTGAAACCCGCGGCTATGAATTCCGATGAGTGCGAGAACGAGAAAAAGGGGGAACATCACGAGGTCAAACCGCGGAATCGAGCCATACATACCCCAACAGGAAAAGAAGAGGGCTCCTGTCCAAATATAGAAGCTATAGGAGAGACGCAGTTGTCTGATGCCGAAGATCCCAGCGGCTGGCAGTAACAAAAGAAAGCAAAAATCGAGTTTGTCGTGATGTTCCACGCTCAGGACCGGGGCATGTCGAAACAGCCAGGCCACGGGATACCAAGGCCACATCAGGCGGCGGCCCCAGGCATTTTGGAGATCGAACATAATGCTCCAGCTGCCGAGGTTCAGCTTTAAGAAAAGCACGAAGACGAAAAGTGCGGCCGGAATGAGCGCGAACGCGGTTGCATTCCATCTCACCTGTTGCAGCCTGAAGTTTCGCTGGGCGAGATATTCAATCAATAAAGGAAGAAGAACGATGATTCCTTGCGATCGTGTCAGGGTTACGAGAGCAGTGAGAATACAAGCTGTCAGCCAATGATTCCTCCGCGCGTAGTAGAATACGCCGACAGTGAGTGCCAGAAACAATGATTCACTATAAACGGAAGAAAGGAAGAAAGTAGTAGGAAAGATTAAGAGATAGATAATCGCCCGAGATACCGTCTCTTGATCAAAGTCGATGGCCAAAAGAGAGCGGAAGTAACCAAGACCAACAAGCAAGGCTACGTTCGAAAGAACGATTCCGGTTAGTGACCACCAATAGTCATTCTCGGGCAGGAAAAGTAGGGCATGAGTAGCTCGAATTAATAATGGATAGAACGGGAAAAAGGCGGCGTTGCTCGGCATTCCGGGTTGATAGTGATAACCATCGCGCGCGACCTCGACATACCAACCGGCGTCCCAGCGCGATAACATATTTACCCACGGATGAGTAGTAGCCGAAACGTGGTTCGCCACTGCGTGTCTGTTGCCGTCGGCACCAATTTCCCAGGCCGACGGAAAGGCGATGGGAAGCGGAACTAAAGAAAAGCCTAACCGTGCAACCACCAGGAGTGCCAGCCGAGTAATCAGAAAAGGAATTATAACGTCGCGCGCGAACCAACCCGGTATCTTCGAAAAGGCAAAACTAATTCGCGTTTTCAAACGGAATAATCAAAAGATGATGAGGATTTGGACAATCGGACATTCCACGCGAACAATCGAGGAGTTTATCGGGGCCTTGCAGGCACACGGAATCAAACTAGTTGCCGATGTCCGGCTTTTACCGGGTTCCAAGCGTTATCCACAATTTAACAAGGAAATGCTGGCGAAATCCTTAACCGACGCCGGCATTGCTTACGAGCATTTCCCGGAACTGGGTGGCCGGCGAAGGCCGCGCAAGGATTCCCGCAACACTGCTTGGCGAAACGATGCCTTTCGCGGTTACGCTGACCACATGGAGACAACGGAATTTGTCGCGGGAATAGCGCGCCTGAAGGAAGCGACAGAGAAGCGGGGTGCGGTGGCGATCATGTGTGCAGAAGCCGTCTGGTGGAAATGCCATCGCAGCCTGATTGCCGATTATTTGAAGACGCAAGGGACCGAAGTCATTCATATTATCAGTGCAAACAAAACTGAGCCACATCCCTTTACTTCGGCAGCGAGAATTGTGAATGGAAAGCTCAGTTACGCTAACGAACTGCCGGAACTGCTGTAGTGGCGGCCGTGTCGGCCGCAATTTGGATCCCACCTCTAATTGGCTGCGAGAGCGCCTTGGCAATTTCATCCAGTGGTCTTTTTTGCAAAATCATCAGAGGGTGAGCGAATGCCGGGATTTCCATGTTCCTTCCAACCGGCATGCGTGAACTTTTGGCCGGGAGAATAACCAGATCCCACGGCGTCCAAAATGAGATGACATTTACATCGCGCAGTGCCGAACAATCACGGTTGAGCTTTTGCAAAAAGGGGCTGCCCGGACGCATCTCCCGGCAGGCCACGCGGCCATTCAGAAATGCGAGCAGAGTGCCGTTATTGGGTGTTGAGATGGTAACGAGACGGTCGATTCGGGAATTACCGCCGAGAATCTGGACGTAGTAACGACAAACCAATCCACCCATGCTGAAACCAACGAGATCGAACCTTTCGTTGGGCGGGAAATGGTCTTGAACATAATCGTCTAAATGCAGCGATAACGCCTCCAGACTCATTCTGCCGTCGCCGTCCTGAAGATCAATAGCCACGCTCTCACGACCGTCTCGCGCCAGCCGTTGCTGAAGGATTCGCATGGAGGCGGCAGAATCTCCAATTCCGTGAACGAGCAAAACGCGATTTTGCGTAGTCTTCGGCTCGGTCGGAAACGCCATGACATTTGCCCGATTCGGCTCGATGGAAATGCCGGTCGCGCACGCAGCCCAGATGCGGTACGAAATATTGTGCATCATCGACTATCAGCGCTCTCCACCGTCTCGAGGAATTGAAAAACCTTTTCGCAGTATTGATTCGATCCATCGACCAAATCGATGTTTATAACAGTAATATCGATTGAGTTGATCGTCCACACTGCGCCACAATGAGGACGTGCAAACCCCTGGAACGGATTGGAATTTGTTCGCGGGATGGGTCGCAACCCTGGCCGGAATCGCTTCCGGCGCAGTAATTGGTTTGTTTTTTCACCGTGAGGAGTGGCTGGGCGGGTACGCTTCCTATCGCCGTCGCCTTCTCCGCCTGGGGCATATCTCGTTTTTCGGCCTCGGATTCACCAACATCCTCTTTGGACTGAGCGGTCGGTTCATATCGGGCATTTCCTCAGCGGCTACCGCCCTGACGATTGCCAGCGCCGTCACGATGCCGATTTGCTGTTTTCTCACCGCTTGGCGCAAAAGGTTTCGAATTTTTTCCCTTTGCCGGTCGCGAGCGCGGCCGCGGCAATTGTGTTGTTGCTGATGAACTGGAGGGCGCAATGAAAATTGGCTTCATCGCCATGAGCGGTCTTCGTCTTTGCGACGTTGAGCTCCTGAACCTTGGTCTTACTTTCCCCGGTGTTTCGCGTCGCAAAAACGCGATCGAAGCGTTGCCGAGCCTTGGCTTGCTTACCTTGGCCGGAATGACTCCGAAGAACATCAACGTGGAGTATCTGGAGGTGCGCGACGTTGATCAGGAAAAACTGCCGCGCGATTTCGACGCCGTCGCGATCTCAACCTTGACCGCGACAGCTGACGAAGCGTACCGCCTGGCAGCGCGATTCAAATCCGTCGGCACAAAGATCATCCTGGGCGGCTTGCATGTCTCGCTTGTGCCGGAGGAAGCGCGCCAACACGCAGACGCCATTGTGATCGGGGAAGGCGAATCCACGTGGCCCGAGGTCGTTCGCGATTTGGAAAGGGGACAATTGAAATCCATTTACGATGGTCGGCCAAAGCCGTTCGATCTCGCGGATTCACCGATGCCACGCTTTGAATTGCTGGCCCCCGATCGTTACCCGCGCTTTACCGTGCAAACCCAACGCGGCTGTCCATGGCAATGTGAATTCTGTGCGGCTTCCATCCGGATTTCTTCGCAGTTTAAAGTCAAACCGGTCGATCGCGTCATCGCCGAGATCCGGCGATTGAAAACACTCTGCCGTGATCCTTTC
>QHPN01000033.1:6789-12175 GCA_003219115.1 Verrucomicrobiota bacterium
GATCCGGAATTGCTGCGGCTCATGCGCGACGCTGGTTGCGCCCAGGTCCTGATCGGTTTCGAAAGTCCCTCGCGGCGCGCTTTGCACGGGCTGGAGCAGCGCAGCGATTGGAAAGCGCGGCAGTGGGAAAACTATCGCCTAGCGGCCGCGCGCATCCAGCGGACGGGCATCACCGTCAATGGCTGTTTTGTCATCGGTCTGGATGGCGCCGGTCCGGAACAATTCGACGAGGTTTTCAATTTCGTACGCGACAGCGGACTTTACGATATCCAGATCACATTCCTGACTCCCTTTCCCGGAACGCCGCTTTACCATCGCTTTCGAAAAGCCGGCCGCCTCCTATCCGAAAAGGCTTGGAATCGGTGCACGCTTTTCGACATCAATTTTCAACCGCAAACAATGACTGTGGCGGAACTTCGCAAAGGCTTTGAAAATCTCGGCCGACGTCTCTACCATCCCGATTTCGCGCGTGATCGAAATCGGAGATTTCTGCAAAATTTCCGTGCCGCCCGCATGCAGGAACGAGTCGTGGCCTGATGAACATTCATCATCTCGAGCTTTTCTATTTCATCGCTACGCATGGCGGAATCACCGAGGCGGCACGCCGGATGCCGTACGGGATTCAACAGCCGGCGATCAGCGCTCAAATTCTCAGCCTCGAGGAAGACCTCGGCGTAAAGTTATTTCAGCGGCGGCCCTTTCAACTTACGCCGGCCGGTCGCGAGCTTTACGAATTTGCGGCACCATTCTTTTCGCGCGTCCAGGAAACATCTGAGCGCCTGCGCGGGGAAACGGCGCAACGGCTGCGGCTCGCTGCTCTCACTACCATCCTGCGGGATCATCTGCCGGCGCTGTTCGTCCGGCATCGGCGGCGATTCCCACATTTGAAACTTCGCCTGCACGATGCCAATCAGGCGATGGCGGAAGGGTTGTTGAAAAAGCAGGAGATCGACCTCGCGATTACCGAACTGGAAGGCAAGCCGGCCATGGGAATTCGGAGTGAAGCATTGTTGCAGGTACCGTTGGTTTTGCTCGTTCCGGAGAATCATGCCGCCAAATCGGCGCGGGAGATTTTGAAACGGACGGCATCGGAACCTTTGATCGCATTACCCGATACCGAAGCGCTGACAAAATTATTCCGACGCGGATTGGCCGCGCAGGAACTGATTTGGCCGACGAGCATCGAAGCGGGCTCGCTCGAGTTAGTTGCGCCTTACGTTGCGGCGGGGTTTGGCGTGGCCGTTAGCGTCCTGGCCCCCGGAGGCCGAGCGCCGGCGAGAACACGGGCGTTGCCCTTGCGCAGCTTTCCCAAGCTGGTCGTGGCTGCATTGTGGACGGGCAAATTGCCACCGATTGCCGAATCGTTTCTGGAATTGTTGCGCACGGAAGCCGGCACGCTGCGCGATTGATACGATGATTTTCTCTCGCGAGCTGACGTTAACGCGAGTCGCGCCAGTCGCGGTGCGCAATGTAGGCAGNTTCTTTCCGCGAGCCAGTGGAACCATTCGTTGCCAGTCTCCCGGTGCAACGTGCGGCGCCATTCTTCGGAATAGACTTTCAGTTTCTGCCACGAGATGATGAGCGGACCGCTGAAAAAATCGTCGACTAAATCAAGGGTTACCTCGCGGCGAAAGACCAAAACGCCGAGACTTTCCCAGGTAAGCGAGACTAGATAAACCGCATCTTCTCCATCCGGCCCGAGGACTTCTCGTATTTTTGCCGCGTCGGCGCCATCAGGCAGGGAAAGAACGCGGCGCAGCGCCGCGGTGAACGCAGGGCTTTGGAATGAACGCACCAATTCCAGCATCGCGTCACGCTCGCGCCGCCGCTGATATTGGCGGATCTGCACTGCAGCGAAAATGACGCCAGCAGTCACTGCAATGGCATTGATCAAGTTGGCGATGTTAGAGATGTCCATTTGATGTTCCGGGAGGAACAGTCACGCAGCCGATGAACAAAGATGCATCCGGCGGCTGTAAATTCGAACGAAAATGGGGTGTTGAATAATACTGCGAATCTTGCAGCGATCTTGCAGTTAGAGTACAGACTTATTTATCGCGCGGGTCGGTAGCTCAATTGGTAGAGCAGCGCCCTTTTAAGGCGTTGGTTCCGGGTTCGAGTCCCGGCCGACCCATACCCTCTTAACGGACAATTCACCTATGAAAAACCGTGATTTCGCCAACGCACAACGATACGCATCAGTTATCCCTTTGCTTCGGCCAGTAGCAGCGGAACCAGTCGCCGCTTTGCCCTGATGTGCGCGAAGTGCCGGCACATTCCGGACAGCCATGTTTCGTTTGCGCCACAACTAAGGCGAAGTGCTGTTCACTATCGCTGGGCTTTAATTCAACCAACCGGCAGTGCCGGCACGCCTTCGCATCCTCGAGTCTTTGCGCTTCCACCTGCTTCTGGCGATGTGGCCGATGTTATCAACTCGCGGGAGAAAGACCGTATTTGCTGGACAAATGTCTGCAGATCTGTCCACGATGGCGGAAACCAATTAGCGGCCTGAATCGGGCCGGGACGTTCTTGTTCCCCGGAGCGCCTGACCTTCTTCGGGTTTGTAAGCCGAGCAAACAAAAACTGTCAGGAGAGAACCATGATCTATCCACCAATTCAGCTATCAAACTCATCGATCCCAGGAAAAATTAGAACTGACTGCCACTCTGGCTGCCGTGGCAACCGCGCTTTATCTTTGGTTGCCATTATCTTACTGGCGGTTTGCTTTTCAGTTTTTACAGGCCCTGAGGCTTTCGGGGTTAATCCGGCCCCGGATGGAGGTTATCCCGGGGGTAACACCGCCGAGGGGACTGATGCTCTTTTGAGCCTTAGCAGCGGCACTAATAATACTGCCATCGGTGCTGACGCCCTCGCCAATAATGTGAGTGGCAACGACAACACTGCCGTCGGTTTTCAAGCCCTGCTTCTTGCCACCGGCAACCACAACACTGCGGTAGGTTCGGAAACCCTCTTTTTTGACACGAGTGGCCACGACAACACCGCCGTCGGTTTTCAAGCACTCCTCAACAATACCACCGGCATCCTGAACACAGCCATCGGCGCGTTTTCTCTTTCTGCGAACATTGATGGCAGATTCAACACCGCCGTCGGTGGTGGCATGGAAAAAAACACTGGCGGAAGCTCTAACGTCGCCGTCGGGCTGGCCGCGCTCGACAGTAACACGACGGGCAGCGGCAATACCGCTACCGGAATCAACGCGCTCTTTTTCAACCAGACTGGTTCCAACAACGCGGCCACGGGAGGAAATGCGCTTCTGAACAACACGGGCAATAACAACGCCGCGACCGGCGCCTTCGCCCTGCAAGGCAACACCGGGGGTCACGACAACTCTGCGCAAGGGTTCCAAGCACTCAAAGGCAATACCACCGGCAACAACAACGTGGGGATCGGGTCAAACGCAGGGGCCAACGTGACCACCGGGAGCAACAACATCGATATCGGTGCCAACGTGGTTGGCAACGCAAGCGATTCGGGCAAGATTCGCATCGGTAAACAGGGGACGCAGAACGGCACCTTTATCGCCGGCATCTTCGGGGTAGCGATGACTGGCAGTCCAGTCGTCGTAAGCTCAAATGGCAAGCTCGGCGTTAATGGTACGTCCTCGGCGCGCTTTAAGGCGGCGATTAAACCTATGGACAAAGCCAGTGAAGTGATCTTGGCGCTGAAACCAGTTACTTTCCGGTACAAGGAGGAGATCGATCCAGACGGTATTCCTCAATTCGGCTTAGTAGCCGAAGAGGTTGAGAAGGTGAACCGTGATTTGATTACTCGTGATGAGGATGGGAAACCTACTACCGTCCGCTACGAAGCGGTAAATGCGATGCTGCTGAACGAGTTCCTAAAAGAGCACCGCAAAGTGGAGGAACAACAAGCGACTATAATGCGGTTGGAATCCAAAATTGCGAAGCAGGAACTGATCGCTACGCAGCAGCAGAAGCAAATTGAGGGTCTTTCTGCGGCTATTCAGAAAGTGAGCGAGCGCGCCGAGCTAGGCAAACCTGCACCACAGTTAGTCGCCAATCCTTAATTATCTTCGTCGCTTACAGAATCTGAAGTCGGCCCAAATACTTGGGAATCATCACTGACAAGCTCAGTGCTGCTGGCTGGTCCTACTTCAACACGGACCTGTTCAGCTTGGACCCAACCCGTAATGCCAGTATCTCTTGGAACTTTAGCGCCCTGCCCGGATACAGCGTAGGATGGTTGGACGTTTTTGGACGGGACCAAAACGGCAACGCTTGGAATCATTTCTATCGGGTCGGTCCTTCTTCCAGATTTGAAGGCAGCGGGACAGTCACGCTCAGTGGTCAAGTGACAATTGACAGTATTGCCTTCTACGGGAAAACTCCTACCTCAAACATTCCCGAGACCGGCGCGACTCTTCTCCTGCTTCTCTACGGCTTAGGCGGGCTCCTGAGCTTCCGCAGAATCACCACATCACCGAACAAGATAGCGTGCTAGAGTTGGCGATTCTATTTCAGCACTAAGCTGTCAAGGAACGAGGGCGTACGGATGCGGGTAGGTAAAGGTCCCGTTATAGGCCACCCCGTTTATTGCAGCGGTTAGAATCGCAGAAACCTGGGAAGGTGTAGAGTTAGGCGGAAAGTCTCTTCCTAAATTGTAGAAGTCACGATGTTTCTGAAAAAGCTTGGCAGCAAACGCAGATTGAAGCGCTTACTGCGACTGTGCGAAAAGTCAGCGAGCGAGTCGAGCTAAGTGCACCTGTTCCGCAAATAGCAGCGAACGAAGACTAAAGTTTCGTTTGTCACTCCAAGCGCTGTTCCGCCTACTTCGAAGGCAAACTGAGTTAGCGCGCTGCTAGAATCGGAGTTAATGAACGCGTTTGCGCGGCTCTCCCATTCGTCGCTGAGACCTCGTATCTGAAGCTAGTTAACAGAACCGGCAGCGGTTGGCTAGGCATCAAAAGGGCGAGCGTTTTGCTGCGTCGGTTGTTGGGGCGAGGTAATCAGGGAGTTGGGGTAGGCGAAGGACGTCGATGACGGCCCTTCCCATATTTCTTCCTTGGGGTCGGCGTCGGCGTAGCTGTCGCGTCTGGGGTTGGCGTGGGAGTAACCATGGGGGTTGGCGTGGGAGTGGCCGTCGGTGTGGCTGTCGGAGTAGGAGTCGGCGTTGGAGACGGAACGGGCGTCACTATTGGCGAAGTTGTCGGCGTGGGCGTGGGCGTCGGCGAAGGAACCGGTGTCACGATTGGACTCGGACTGGGTGTCGGGGTAGGAGTTGGCGTTGGTGTTGGAGTCGGGGAAGGACTTGGAGTTGGACTCGGGGTAGGCGTTGGCGTTGGCGTCGGTGCAGCCACAGATTTGATTACCTCGTTCGAACGAGTGCTTTCGACGCCTCCCTTAAA
>QHPN01000099.1:0-11933 GCA_003219115.1 Verrucomicrobiota bacterium
GAAAGCGAAACTCTACGAATTGGAGCAGGACAAGAAGCGGGCGGAGATGGATCGCCGCTATGGGGAAAAGGGCGATGTAGCCTGGGGGAACCAGATTCGCTCCTATGTCTTTCAACCCTACCAGATGGTGAAAGATCATCGGACTGGGGCGGAAACGAGCAATGTGGGGGCGGTGATGGACGGCGACCTCGACCTTTTTATCCAGGCAAAATTGCGCGGACAAACCGCCGATGGCGAGAGTCAATCGGAAGACTAACGAAAAGTATGTAGTGTTGACTCGGCTAGTAGACTGTCGAAGAGCCCGAGCCAGCATCGTAGCGGCGACATTTCAAATTCGCATCCTCATAATACGTCATCCCGAGTCGCGAAGACGAGGAGGGATCTCACGAATTCCGTGCGGATAGCCAATCCGGTTTGGGGGGATCAACGGCCATTGGTGGGATCCCTCTCCCGCAACTGCGGGCTCGGGATGACAGAGTGCTTACGCGAAGCACCTAACGAAAATTAGGGCGCTGGGCTTTCGTCGTAGACTTCAATAAGTCCTGTTCCAGTCGTCCCCCCCACTCCAGTGACCAGTGCGGTATAATTGCCAGGACTAAGCGTCGGGGCCATGGCTGATTCCTTAGCGTCAGGCGGAGCCTTGCCGTCGGCGCTGATCGTGGCGGCTTCCGGGCTTTGCTGCCAATCGTTGTTGGCTTCGACCAGATTACCGTTGGCATTGCGTAATTCGAGATAGGGATTTTGCAGGACACCAGTGACGCCGAATTGAGTCAGAGTCGGGCCAAGCGCCCGAACGACCACCGGCTTAGACATATTCCCGCCGACAATGACGCCACCAATGAGAATGTTGTCACCCGTCCCGACCTGTCCCCGGGTGGAAACATTGCCCAGCCGGCTACTCGAAGTGCGCAGGTCATAAACTTCAAAGAGCGCGACTCCGCTGGTGGCGGCTTGTTGTGCGTCGGAATATGATTTCACAATTGCGGTGTAGCTGCCGGGGTTGAGAGTGACCAGAAGAGCCGATTCGATGCTATTAGGCGGGTCCCGACGGTAGCTGCAAATCGTTTGCGCGTCGTTGCTGGTAAACCAGTCGTCGTTAGAAGCAATAAGATTGTTGTTCGCATCACGCAGCTCGATCACTGAATCGAATAACGCGTTCGAGACACCAAAACTTGCCAGCGAACCGGCCAAGCAACGGACGACTACCTGCACCGGTTGAGAGCCTTGGATGATAAAACCGCCAATCAGGACACTGTTTCCGGTAGAAGTCGTGCCGCGAGTCGAGAGATCCATCAACACTGGCCCATCTGCAATTGCTTTGTACGCCGGACCTGTGTCGTAAATAGAAGTGACTCCGTTAATATCGTCCTGCGCCAGCGTATCCAAATCACTCACCCTTGAATTCATAATGGCGATCACAGTTTGTTTCGGCTGGGCCTGATCGGGATGATCCAGACCAAGGGTATGTCCAAATTCGTGGATCGCGACGCGGTGAAAATCATAAACCGGAGGGGTGAGGCCTCCGCGATACGAATCCCAGGAAATCGCACTATTGAAAACGGTATCGGTTTCCTCGAAATTCCCGTTCCGGTAGGCGAGCAACGTTACCGCCAGAACTCCGCTGCCAAAATTGCTGCCAAAAATTTTGTTATCGAAGATGACCGACATTTCATCGTCACCCTCGGTGGGCGTCACCGGAGAGTTTTTTATCCAGGAGAACTGAAGATGAGCGAGGTGCGGGTTCCAAGTTTGCAGGGCATCAACGGCTGAATCGTTAAACGAGGTAAAACCGTCCCGCAGCGTGCGAGTTCCGCTACCGAGCGAGAGCTGCATGACCACCGTGCGGTCCTTCACCCAGGCGAGCGGAATACCGTTGTCGAACTCGCGGACATACCCGAAGGAAAACGGGGCGATTACAGCGAAGAGCGCTAATATGAAAAGGCGTTTAATTTTCACGTGGGGGAACCGCTAGAAGAGCAGAAACCTTACTAAAACGAGAGCCTTTGACAAGGTGGAGCCGGAAACGTTCATCGTAGCTCCCCCTCGAAAACCTCCGACAGCAGGCGAGGCAGGCGGTGGCTCGGCGAATCCGGCGCACCCGCGGAAAATGCCGCTGGCAGCTCTTGCAACGATACACGAATCGGCGGCGCAGAGCACGCCCGACCAATGGCAAGGTATGGCCGGCCCGCTCACCTGGAATTCCAAGGTCGCGACACGCTTTGCGCCATTCTCGTCCGTGCGGGAGAATCCGTCTCCGAGAGCGAGAATGTGCTAGCAAATGCGCAAGTTCGTGGCGCAAGGTGCGATCGATTTCGGCGGGGCCAAATTTTTGCAACGCAGGGTTAAGTAAAATGAGGGAGCGTTGGAAATCCGCACGACCAACCGTGGTGCGCATGCGACCGTTCCAATCCACCCGCAAACGTGCCGCCAGACTTTCTGCCTTGAGGGCGCGCAACAGGCATGTGGCGCGCTCTTGCAAGGCACACGCTGGCGGCAGGTCAAAGACATCCAGCGTCTCGAAGCAGAATTCGAGCTGCTTAAACGGCGACTTTTCTCTCGCGGCGTTTCGCATTCGTTCGCTGCACAATCTCGGAAACAATCCCGGCCGTTGCGGAAATTTCTTCCGCAGTCGTATGTTTGCCGAGCGAAAACCGGATCGCGGATTTGGCGAGCGCCAGCGGTAGACCCATGGCCAGCAATACGTGCGACGCAATTACGCTGCCGACCATGCAGGCCGAGCCACTCGATGCGCAAACGCCTTCGAGGTCGAGTGCCATCAGCATGGTTTCTGAATCAAGCTCCGGCAGGCTGACGTTCAATGTGTTTGCCACTCGGCAGTTGGCGTCGCCATTTAACACCACCGACTCGATCTGCCCGGAAATTTCCTGGCAAAGTTGATCGCGCAATTTCCTTTCGCGCGCCTGTTCGAATTCGCGATCGCGTTGCACAAACTCCGCTGCCGCAGCCATACCTGCAATCATCGCGACATTTTCCGTCCCGGGTCGCCGCTGATTTTCATGGGCGCCGCCGAACTGAATTGGTTCAATCGGAATTCCGCTTCGCAAAAACAAAAGCCCAGCACCCTTGGGTCCGTAAAACTTGTGAGCCGCAAAACTGGCGGCATCAACGAGGGAAACAGCTTCGCCAGAAATCTTTCCGAACGATTGCACCATGTCGCTGTGCAAGAGAACGCCGTGTTCCCGACAGATTTCCGAGATCTCGCGCAGCGGCTGAATCACACCCGTTTCGTTGTTCGCGTGCATGATGGAAACAAGCGCGGTGTCGTCCCGGACCGAATCGGCCAATTGATTGAGATCGATGAGGCCCTTTTCTGAAACGTTGAGCCACGTGACCTCGAAGCCTTCACACTTCTCCAGATGCTCAACCGCATTCAGGACCGCGTGATGTTCTGTTCTTGCGCTGATCAAATGTTTGCCCCGCGCCGCGCCACTGCGGGCGAGACCAAGAATGGCGAGATTGTTCGCTTCCGTCCCGCCGCCGGTAAAAATCAGTTCGTGCGGTTTCGCCGTGAGCAAACCTGCCAGTCGATCGCGCGCGTCATCGATCGCAGCGCGCGCTTCGCGTCCGGCGGCGTGAATGCTCGACGGATTACCAAACTTCTCATCAAGAAATGGCAGCATCGCCCTTCGCGCCGGCTCACATAACGGCGTCGTCGCGTTGTAATCGAGATAAATCATCCGCCGAAACTACCGTTTCCTCGCCCGCGCAGACGCGGGCGCTTTTGCACGATGTGCAATTGCGTCTCCTCGTAGGACACAAGCGAATCCGCCGGCACGCTCTGCACCAAGAAAACGTTCCCACCGATGGTGCTGCGCGCGCCGATCACGGTTTCGCCGCCGAGCACGGTCGAATTCGGGTAAATGGTCACCTCGTCCTCGACCGTCGGATGTCGTTTGCCGCCCTTTTTGATTTTGCCGCTTTCGTCTTTTTGAAAGCTGCGCGCCCCAAGGGTGACGCCATGGTACAACTTCACCCGGGTTCCGATTTCACAGGTCTCACCGATGACGACGCCCGTGCCGTGATCGATAAAAAAGTGCGAGCCGATTTTCGCGCCGGGATGAATATCGATGCCGGTACGGCTATGCGCCCACTCCGTCATGATTCGCGGGATAAGGGGCAGATGACGCAAATAAAGTTCGTGCGCCATGCGCTGAATGGCGATCGCCTCCAGCGCAGGATAAGCGAGGATGATTTCCTCGTAGCTGGTGGCGGCTGGGTCGCCTTCGTAAGCGGCATCGATATCGGTCCACAGCATCTTGCGCACGGCCGGCAATTGGGAAAAAAATCCCGTCAGTAATTCCTCCGCCCGCTTTTCCACCGCCGCATCCGGTGGATATTTGCCAAGGCTTTTGCAAAACTCCGGTTTCAGTCGCGAGTGCAAACTGCGCAGCCGGCTTCGTGTTACTTCCGGCAGATCGCTGGAATCGAACAACGGTTCGCCGCGAAAACCGGGGAACATCAGACTCATTAATTCGGCGCAGGCCGCGTCGATGGCGGAACGTGACGGGAGCAGGGCGGCAGCGGCCAGATAATTGATCCCGCCGTCTTCCGTGTAGGTTTGAAGCAACTCCTCGGCCCCATCGCGCACGGTTGGTTCCATCTGGCGGGAATATGCCGCGAGCATGCGGCGATGGAAAACGGAAAGTCGAGGTTGACGAGGGAAATCGGATTTTATTCAGCGGAATAAAATCTTTCGTTCGCGATCATACACAGCCGTCGATTCGGAGCGCCACGATATGTTTATGACACCAGAGCCTTCCCGTTTTCGCGGGGAGGGTGCATCTGGTAAAACGAAAGGAAAGCCAAAAGATGAAGAAACTACTACTAAGCATTGCGATAGCCGCGGCTGCTCCGTTTGCGTGGGCCCAGGTCTCGGAGACGACGACCTCGACGACTACGACAACGGAAGGCGCCGGAACAATCACCGAGTTTACACCCGGCAGCGCCATTGTTTTGAAAGAAACCAGCGGCCCGCGCCGTTATCGTTTCGGCAAGACGGTTACCTATGTGACCAAGAGCGGTAAGGTAATCGACGAAGATACGGTCAGAACCAGAGTCAAGGTCGGCGTCCCCGTTCACGTTCACTATGTGGGCACGGGCGACGACATGACGGTCGACCGCGTCATTCTCGACGAAGACTAAGATTGGCTAGCGTAGGGGAGATTCCGCCTTTGGCGAAGCGTGCCTGAGACGTGACGCGAAGGCGGACTCTCTTTCTCCAGGGCCGCTTCTTGAGATTAGCGGCTCAGCTCGAGCATTCGCCGGATGGGCAATTCCGCGCGCACGCGCAACGGCTCGGGCAAAGTGATTTCCGGCTTCAAATCGCGCAGGGCGTTGAATGCTTTTTCCAACGTATTCATTTTCATAAACCGGCATTCGGCGCAGGCGCAATGTTCCGTCGGGCCGGGGATAAAATTCTTGCTCGGAATTTCGCGCCGAAGGCGGTGGAGCATACCGGCTTCGGTAACAATGATGATGTCTTTTGCCGACGATTCTTTGCAATACGTTACCATTTTCTCGGTCGAACAAACTTCGTCGGCCAACATTCGCACCGCCGCCGTGCATTCCGGATGAGCCACCAGTGGGGCGGCGGGATGTTGTTCGCGAATCTTGCGAATGCTGCGGGCGGTGAATTCGACGTGCACGTAACATGTGCCCTGCCATAAATCCATTTTGCGCCTAGTCCTTTCCATTACCCACGCACCTAGATTTTGATCGGGCACGAACAAAATATTGCGATCGGCCGGGGCAGCCTTGACGATCGTCTCCGCATTCCCACTGGTACAGATGACATCGCTGAGCGCTTTCACCCCTGCGCTGCAATTGATGTAAGCGATCACGTAATAATTTTTGTGAGCATTCTTTTTCAAAAACGCTGCCAGCGCCGGCGGCGGACAGGATTCCGAAAGAGAACAACCGGCATCGAGATCGGGCAGGACGACGCACTTGGTCGGATTGATGATTTTCGCGGTTTCGGCCATGAAGTGAACACCGCAAAAAAGAATGACTTCGGCGTCAGTTTTCGCCGCCTGATAACTTAGCCCAAGAGAATCGCCGACGAAGTCGGCTACCTCCTGAATTTCCCGCACCTGATAATTGTGCGCGAGGATGACGGCGTTGCGTTCGCGTTTGAGTTCCGCGATGTCCGCCGCCAAATCAATGCCGTAATTAATACCCGCGGTTACCATCGTGATAATATCGGACATATCGACGCCGTCTCAAACGGCGTGAACGACATTCGGGATGAATTGGAGGGCGGAGCTCTGCGACGCCGCGGGGAAAATCCGGGCTCGCAGAGCTCGCCCCTCCAGATTCTCACACCATCAATCGGCTTGTATGCGATCCTTGTCTTCGTTCAGGATGACAAAATATGAAACCGTTTGCCTTCGGCTTCATTGGGGCGGGTAAGCTCGCCGGATCGGTTATTCGGGGATTGCTCCTGAAAAAGTTTTGCGAACCGGCTGCGATCGTCGCAAGCGAGCCGAATACCGAAACGCGCACGCAATTACAGAACGAGCTGGGGATTTCATTCACTACCGCGAACACAGAGGTCGCGGAGACGGCGGAAATTGTTTTTCTGGGCGTGAAACCGCAAATGGTATTGCCGGTTTTGCGCCAGCTCGGTGGCGCGCTCACCAACAAGTTGGTGGTTTCATTCGCGGCGGGGATTCGCGTCGCGCAAATGGAAGCTGTGACACCGGCGCGAATCATGCGGGTACTCACGAACACACCGAGCGCAATCGGACGCGCCGCGAGTGCGTTTGCCGGGGGATCACGCGCGACCGATCAGGATCGGGAAAAAATTCGGGCGATGTTCAGCGCAATCGGACTCGCGGTGCAGGTGGATGATGATCAGATGGACGCCGTGACGGCGTTGGCGGGGAGCGGCCCGGCATTTATTTATGCCATAATCGAAGCCCTGGCGCACGGGGGCGAGAAAATGGGATTGAGCAAGCAGTCAGCGCTGCGACTGGCCGCTCAAACTGCCCTTGGTGCCTCCGATCTGATGATCACGAGCGGGGATTCGCCGGCCGATCTAATTAAAATGGTGGTAACGCCCGGCGGAACCACGGCCGCTGGTTTGCGCGTGATGGACGAACGCGGCATCGCCGACGCGATTGCCGACGCGGTCAAAGTGGCAACTGAACGCGCCCAGGAAATGGCACGCGAGAATCTATAGTGGACCGGCCGCTCCGCGGGCGACGCCATACGATCGCCGCTGCGCCGCCTGGCTTTAACATCGGGCAAGCGTAGCGAAGTAATTGGTAGGGCAAGACTCTGTCGAGCCGGAACGCATTGCCTGATTGAGAATTCACTGCGGCTCCGCAGAGGCGTCACCCTACCAAAGATGGATCGCTTAATTCACCTTCTGCTACAACGCTTGCCGCATCACCTCGATCGGCGCTTCGCGTCCAAACCAGATCTCAAACGCGAGAGCTCCCTGATGCAACAGCATCGACAAGCCGTTGACCGCACGGGCGCCGGCCTCGATCGCAGCCGCGACAAAGGAGCTGCGGCCCTGACCATAAACCGTGTCGTAAACCATCAGATGTGGCGCCAGCAATCGCGCCGGGATCGGTGACGGATCGCTGCGATTGAGCCCGAGCGGCGTGGCATTCACAATGAGATCCAAGTGGGCAATTTGGAACCGGATGGCCGACTCTTCCCACGGGATCGCCTGTAGGCGCGCCACCGGTCCCAGGACTCGCGGCCCAGCGAAAAACTGGCGCAGTTCCTCAGCGAACTGGTTCGCTTTCTCGAAGGTACGATTGACGATGACAAGACGCTCACAATTTTCTTTCGCACATTGCATTGTGATGGCGCGGCCCGCCCCACCCGTTCCCAAAACCATTACCCGCAAATCGCGAAGATCGACCGCGAACTCCTGGCGAATCGCCCGCGCGAATCCTTTTCCGTCGGTGTTGTAGCCGCGCAGTTTTGCATTCTCAAGTTTGATGGTATTGATCGCGCCAACCCGCCTCGCCTTATCATCGAGCTCGTGCATGAACGCGCACGCCGCGATTTTGTGCGGCGCGGTGAGATTCGCGCCAACGAAATCGAGCGCACGAATCAGTTTTAGCGCTTCGCCCAGCTCGTCCGGCGAAATTTGAAAGCGCCCGTATTGCATGTCGATCTTGCATGCCTCCAGCGCTGCGTTTTGCATTTGTGGCGACAGAGAATGCGCCACTGGATCACCCAGCACGCCGAGGCGGATTGGGGGATCGATCGCCTTCCACGTTTGCAAATCAGCCAACGTGTAGATTTGGTTCGCGACTTTCTTTTTCACGTCATCCCGAGCGGAGCGAGGGACCTCGCACAAGCTCCCCGATCACCCAACGTAGCTAGTGTGATCAAGACAGCGTTGTCGGATCCTTCGCTTCGCTCAGGATGACACGTGGAGTAGTGTAGTGTCGAACTGGCAAGGTTGTCGACCTGACCGTTCATCGCTAGCGTTCAGCGAGATAATGAACAAAACCGCTGATGTTACCGCTCCGTCCGACTTCATCCGCGAGGTTGTGGCGGATGATTTGCGGACTGGAAAACACACCAAGATTGTCACCCGCTTTCCACCGGAACCGAATGGTTATCTTCACATCGGTCATGCCAAGTCGATCTGCCTGAACTTCGGGATCGCGCACGAGTTCAACGGCGTCTGCAACATTCGGATGGACGACACCAATCCGACCAAGGAAGAAACCGAGTATGTCGATTCCATCATGGCCGATGTCCACTGGCTCATCGATGATTGGGCCGATAAAAATCTTGGCGGCGCGCCGCTTTATACTTCGGATTACTTCGACCGGCTTTACCAATTCGCGCTCCAATTGATCGACAAAGGCAAAGGTTACGTCGATGACATGACGCCGGAAGAGACCGACGAGTTTCGTCGTCTCGGAAAAGAAAGCCGATTTCGCAATCGTCCCATTGCGGAAAATCGCGACCTGTTTGAGCGGATGAAAGCCGGCGAATTTCCTGACGGGACGCGGACGTTGCGGGCAAAGATCGATGTCAACGCGCCCAATGTCTGGCTTCGTGATCCGGTGCTCTATCGTATCCGGCACGCCTCGCACCATCATACCGGCGACAAATGGTGCATTTACCCGATGTACGACTGGGCTCACACCCTGAGCGATTATATCGAGGGTATCACCCATTCCATTTGCACCCTCGAATTCGAGGTGCACCGACCGCTCTATGACTGGATTTTGCAGGCGCTAGAATTGTCGCCGCCCGTTCCGCATCAGTACGAATTCGCGCGGCTGAACCTGACTTACGCGGTAATGAGCAAACGAAAGCTTATCCAGCTCGTTAGGGAGAAGTTGGTTAACGGCTGGGATGATCCACGCATGCTAACGATTTCTGGACTTCGCCGGCGCGGAGTCACAGCGAGCGCGTTGCGGGCGTTTGCCTACAACATCGGCATCACCAAGTATCCGAGCATGACCGACATGGCCGTGCTCGATCATACCATCCGCGAGGAGTTCAATCGCACGGCTGAGCGCCGGTTGGTCGTGCTTCATCCGATCAAGGTGGTTCTTACCAATTATCCTGAAGGAAAAGTGGAAGAGCTTGAAGCGGTGAATAATCCGGAAGATGAGAATGCCGGGAGACGGAAGGTCTCGTTCGGGCGCGAGCTTTTCATCGACGCGGCTGATTTCATGGAAGCGCCGCCACCGAAATATTTTCGGTTAAAGCCCGGCGGCGAAGTGCGGCTGAAGTACGCCTACATCATCAAGTGCGATGAAGTAATAAAAGATGGTTCAGACAATGTGAGCGAGTTGCACTGCACCGTCGACTTGGAGAGCAAATCGGGCGGCGCCACTTCTAATCGCAAAGTAAAGGGGACGATTCATTGGGTCAGTGCCGCACACGCCCGCGACGTTGAAGTTCGGCTTTATGACCGGCTCTTTAGCGAAGCCGAGCCAGACGCCGCTGGTGATTTCAAATCGTCCATCAATCCGAACTCGCTCGAAATAGTGAATGCGAAGTGTGAACCCGCGCTGTCCGACGCGACTCCGGAGAAGCGGTATCAGTTCGAGCGTCTCGGTTACTTCGCGCTCGATCCTGATTCAACCGCGAGCAAACAAGTCTGGAATCGGACGGTAACGCTGAAAGACACCTGGGCGAAGGAAGCGAAAAAATCTGGGTAGCGCACGCGTCCCGCGCGTTGGCGATTGCGTCTCGCAATCGCGAACTTTTCGAAAGACCGCTTCCGCGAGACGCCGAAACCAAACCGCGAGACGCGTGCGCTACCCGGACATCTGCGCATGCGCGCGATCGAGAAGTGCGAGCACTTTTTCTTTCCCGAGTACTTCGAGCAAATGATAGAGACTTGGGCCGGCGTTGCTGCCGGTAACAGCGAGACGCGTTGGATGAATTAACGCCGCGGGCTTAACTCCGAGTTTAGCCGCTGTCCCTTTTAACGTCGTTTCAAGTTCCGCGGGCTCGAATTTATTCAACGTTGAAAAGGCATCACGCACTGCCAGCAGTCGCGGTTTGTTCTCCGGCGTGAAATGCTTCGCTATACCTTCCGGATTGTATTTGAAATCATCGTCGAAATAGAAGCCGCAGTAAGTGGCTAGTTCATCAAAGGTGTTGATCTTCCCCTTGCAGGTATCGAGCGCGGCCCGGATGTAATCATCCGAAAAATTCTCCAGCTTTAGTCCACTGGCTTGCAAAGCATTCCTGGCCAGCTCATGAAACCGGTCATTCGGCAATTCGCGCGCATATTCGCCGTTGAGCCAGTGCAGTTTGTCCGGATCGAACGTTGCGTGGCTGCGCACAACCTTGTTGAGGTCGAAAATCTTGACGATCTCGTCGATCGAGATTTTCTCTCTATTGTCTTTCGGCGACCAGCCGAGAAGGCAGAGATAATTGCGGACCGCCTCCGGCAGAAAGCCCCTCTTAATATAATAGTCCACACTCGCGCCCTGATCGCGCTTGCTCATCTTTGAGCCATCTCGGTTCAGAATTAGCGGGATATGCGCGTAACGAGGCGGCGTAACACCAAGGGCGCGAAAAAGCTCGATGTGTTTCGGCGTGTTCGAAAGATGATCTTCCCCTCGAATCACGTGCGAAATTTTCATCTCCATGTCGTCAATCACGTTGACGAAATGAAAAATCCACGAGCCATCGGGACGGCGGATGGTCATGTCAGGGTGGACTTCCTCGTTCGAAAGATCGAAATCGATTTTGCCGCAAACGAGATCGTCGACCACAACATGCTCGCGAGGCGACCGAAACCGTAGTGCTCCTTGATCGTCGAAGATGTGACCGGCATCCTGCAGCTTCTTCAGGTAACGCTCGTAAATTTCATTGCGCTGACTTTGAAAATAGGGCCCGAACTCTCCGCCAAGATGCGGCCCTTCATCCCAATTCAATCCGAGCCACCGCAATCCCTCGTAGATGGCCGCCGCGGCTTCCTCCGTGTTACGCGCGCGGTCGGTATCTTCGACCCGCAAAACAAATGTGCCGCCGTGATGTCGAGCGAAGAGCCAGTTAAAGAGCGCGGTCCGCGCCCCGCCGATGTGCAGGTACCCGGTCGGAGATGGAGCGAAACGGACTCTGACTTCGGAAGACATCGGAATAATGGAGCGGTGGGAGTAATGGAGTAATGCATTTGTTTCGCCGCTCCGCTACCCATTACTCATCACTCCAATACTCCATTACTTCAGGAGTGTCTCACCCGCTGGGCGATTTCTGTATGCTCCGTGCGCTACGTCAGCAGATTCAATCACGGCGGAGCTAGGCCCGTTTCGGCTGGTCCGGCAATTACTTCTCCGGTCGCCTTGAAACGGGAACCGTGACAAGGACAATCCCAGGTTTTCTCCGCGTCATTCCAGCGCACAATGCAGCCCATGTGCGGACAGATCGCTGAACGCTTGTGTACCTCGCCATCGGCATCTCGATAG
>QHPN01000099.1:11938-12470 GCA_003219115.1 Verrucomicrobiota bacterium
ACGATCATGCCATGATTGCGTTTCAACTCGCGCACCGAATCCGCTTCCGGTCGTTCCAGGCGACCCTTGATCAAATAGTAAGGGTAATCCTTGTTCTCCCGGAGATAATCCCAAACGCCACCACGAACAATTTTGCGTTCGGGCGAAAATAAATCGCTCCATGGATTCTTGGTTCCGGTCGCCCAATCGCGCGCCATCATGGCCGAAACCGTTCCAAACGTCATACCGTTACCGCAAAATCCCGTGGCGATGAATTGCCGCTCGACATTCTCGCCGATAAAGGGAAGCCCATCGTTGGTTTCGATCACCTGGCCGGACCAGCGATTTTCCAGATGCGCGTCGGGCAGAATTTCGCGCAATCGCATCATCAGCTTGTCGAAAGAATCTTCTTCCGACGCAACCTGCCCGGTCTTGTGATCTTCGCCCCCGAAAATCACATAATCAAAGTCCTCATGCCGATCGACTCGCATGTAGTCGTATGGATCTTTGGTATCGAAAAACATGGCTATGGGCAAAGCGCTGCGAGGAACGC
>QHPN01000100.1:0-14686 GCA_003219115.1 Verrucomicrobiota bacterium
AAGAGTCCGCGATTGCTGACTTGCCTCTGACTTCGGCCGGAGTTAGACGTGGTATTATGGCCTCAAATAATTATGCCCATCCGGAAGCGCTAGTAGATACCGACTGGCTGACGCAGCATTTGAAAGACGACGGCATTCGCATTGTCGAATCGAACGAAGACATTTTGCTCTACGACACCGGACATATTCCCGGCGCCGTTCACATCGACTGGCGAGCCGATCTGCAAGATCCCGTCATTCGAGATTATATTCAGCCGGACAAATTTGCAGAGCTGTGCAGCCGGCATGGCATCACGCCGGAAACGACCTGCATTTTTTACGGCGACAAATCTAATTGGTGGGCTTGTTACGCCCTGTGGGCATTCCGATTGTTCGGACACGACAAGGTAAAGATTCTCAACGGCGGCCGGGACAAATGGAAAGCGGAAGGCCGCGAGATGACACGCGAAGTTCCGAAATATCCGCGCACAAATTATCCGATACCGAATTCGGGCGTTTGCAGAGGAGGCGTTGGCGCAAAGCAAGGCGAAGAAACCGTTGATCGATGTGCGTTCACCCGGCGAATACAAGGGCGAGATCACGCATATGCCGGAGTATCCACAGGAAGGCGTCTTGCGCGGTGGTCACATTCCAGGGGCGAAAAGTGTGCCTTGGAAAACGGCGGTGAAGGACGACGCCACCTTTAAACCTGCGGCCGAACTCGAGAAGATTTACGTGCAGGGTTGCGGCGTAAATCCGAACACCGATACCATTGTTTATTGCCGGATCGGCGAACGCTCCAGTCACACCTGGTTTGTTCTCACGTACCTGCTCGGGCTGAATAATGTCCGCAATTACGACGGTTCGTGGACGGAGTGGGGCAATCGCGTCGGCATGCCGATCGAAAAGAGCGCATGAGTTGAATGTGGGAGGGACTTCAGTGTCCCGGCCGGCGGCAAGATGTCGCGGCGCTGAGGCCGCTCCCACATTGCGACCTAACGCGCCTCGACCTCGATCGGCAGGCAATGGCTGATCATGTAGGTGCCAGCATCAGCATTTCGTTCCATCGACTGAACCCGACCGCGTGAATCCGTGGCGCGTGCCATCAGCGTGTAATTGCCTGGCGCGCGGGCTTTCCACTCAAATTCCCACAGACGCCACGCATTTTCAGTCGCGTCGCCGTTGAGAGTCGCTTCGCTCCACGATTTGCCGCCATCGCAGCTGATCTCTACCTTGGTAACGACTGCCGCGGCCGTCCAGGCCGCGCCTCGAACGTCATACTTTGAATTCGCAGAAATGACTTCGTTGTTACCCGGTCGCGCGATTTCCGCTTTCACCTGCATCTCAGCTAACGGGACAAGGACCGGTCCGTTCTCGTCGCGCTTCCAATAGGCGTAGTCGATTGACTGATAGTAACCATTGAATGGCTGATCGGTGACAATGAGTCGATGAAGCCATTTGACCGACGCCATCCCGTACCAGCCGGGCACGACAGCGCGCAGCGGAAAACCGTGCGCGCCGGCAAGCGGCTCCCCATTCATGGCGAAAGCCAGCAACACATCATCCATTGCTTTCTCGACCGGCACACTACGTGCGAAATTCACTTTCCCAGCCGGTCGCGGCAGCTCCGCAATCGTTCCATTGTCCGCGCCTTCAAAGATAATTTCATGCGCATTATCCGAAATCTGGGCGCGTTCCAGCACGTCGCGCAGCCTCACGCCAGTCCATTCCGCGTTTCCGACAGCCCCGAGTTCCCATTGCACACCTTTGACTTTCGGGACCAGAAACACCCGGCTGTTCCCGGCACACTCCAGCGTTGCCAAGATCGTATGCGCCGGCATCTCGCGTAACTCGTCCAGTGTCAGCTCGAACGGGCGCCCGACCTTGCCTTCCACTTTTAAACGCCATTCGCGCTCGTTGATTTTCGGGATCGGAAAATGGCAGCGAACATAAAAGAGCTCCGTCGGTGTGACGAAGCTTTCGAGCGCACCGAACGGCATCTCGAGATTCGGCGGTTCCTTCTCCCGCGTGATCATGTTCGAGCGGAACTACGCTGCTTTTTCCTGGGCCGCGTTACGATCGACCGGATACCGCGCCTCTCTCCAGGCGTGCCAGCTGCCGGGAACATTACACACATCGGTAAATCCTTCCGCTTTCAAAATGCTGGCGGCGATGCTGGCGCGATAACCGCTAGCGCAGTAAACCGCTGTCGGCTTCGACCTATCCAATTCGCCAAGGCGCTTCCACAATTCAGACAGAAAAATGTGGCGTGCACGCGGGACGTGGCCACCCTTCCACTCGCGATTCGAACGCACATCGACGATTTGCAATTCGGGGCCGGCATCTTTCAATTCGTGTACGCTCATCTGCGTAATTTGCGCAAACGGATAAGCGGCGTTGTCCCACGCTTTCATTCCCCCCACGAGGTAGCCTGCGAATTTGGTGAAGCCGGTGCGAATAAACAGGCGCACGATTTCATCAACATCATCGTCCTTCTCCAGCACGAGCAAGATCGGTTGTTCGGGATCGAGCAAGGAGCCAGCCCAGATCGAAAGCATGGGTGACCCGCCAATATTTAACGCGCCGGGAATATGTGCGGCGCCAAAAGCGAGCATCGTCCGGGTATCGACCAGAACGCCCGCTCGCTGGTCGACTGCCTTTTTGAATGCCTTGGGCGGTAAACCGGCAACGCGCGGTAACCCTCCCAGCACTTCCGGACCTTCCGCGTTCACCTTTTTCATCCGCGGATAATATTTCGGGATGGGCGGCGCGGTGGAGACGGCAAACCGGGTGAACGATTCTTCATCTTTAAACTGCAAAAAAGGATTAAGTGGTCGCTCGTAACCGATGGTGCTGTTTAAGCGGTCACCAATTTCTGCCCCGCAAGGCGACCCGCTGCCGTGCGCCGGATAAATGATAACGCTGTCGGGCAGCTTCATATAAAAGTCGCGCAGGGTGTGAAATTGCTGAGCCGCGAGTTTGCCGGTCTCCTTCTCCCCCAGCAGATCCGGGCGGCCCGCCGAATTGACGAAAAGCGAATCGCCACTCAAAACCCCCCACGGAACCTCGGGATGTTCCGTGTCCGCCAACAAATAGGAAACGTGCTCAGGAGTGTGGCCGGGAGTATGCCGTGCCGTGATGATCACGGAACCGAGGTTGAAAGTGTCACCATCAGAGACTTTTTCGTTTTCGAAACCGTAATGCGCACCTCCTTCGTGACTGACGTAAATCTTCGCCGACTCAACCCGGCCCTGAAGCTCCCGCGCTCCGCTAACGAGATCTGCATGAATATGAGTTTCGAAGATATGGGCAATGGCGACGTTTTTTGCACGCGCCAATTCCAAATAAACGTCAATGTCTGCTCGTGGATCGAAGACCGCTGCGATGCCTTCTTCGTCATCGCCGATTAAGTAAGAAATTTCAGCCAACCCTTCCGTTTCAATCGTTTCAAAGACCAATGACATAACCTCTAACTATACCGCCGAGGCTCCGATCCAAGCAAGCCGCGGCAAAGAAAAACAATGCGTCGCTCGCTTGATTGGCGCATTATTGGTATGGTTGGTTGATTTCCCTGAGATGCGAATTCTCTTGATCGAAGATGAAAAGAAGACCGCGGCTTATCTGGCTAAGGGTCTGGGCGAAGCGGGCTTTCAAGCTACGACGGCGGGAGACGGCGACACCGGCTTGGAAGTCGCGCTGAGCAGATCGTTCGACCTCCTTATTGTCGACGTGATGCTGCCGAAAAGAGATGGTTGGTCGATTGTATCGACACTGAAGAGAAAGGAAATTCGCACACCTATTCTTTTGTTAACTGCACGTGATAGTGTCCGTGACCGGGTAAAAGGACTCGAGCTCGGTGCCGACGATTATCTGGTCAAGCCGTTTGCCTTTTCCGAATTACTAGCAAGGGTGCGATCGGTCTTGCGTCGTTCCCAAAGCGTGCAGTCGCCGGAGCAGTTGCGCATTCACGACCTGGAGATTGACACCCGCCGCCACAAGGCCTGTCGCGCCGGGGCCCCGCTTAACCTTACTTCCAAGGAGTTCTTGCTGCTGGCCTATTTAGTCCGGAATGCGGGTGAAGTGGTGTCGCGCAACGAAATTGCGAACCAAATTTGGGACATCAATTTTCCCATTAACACGAATGTCGTCGATGTAATGGTGCGGCGCTTACGAGCGAAAGTGGACGACCCGTTCAAAGACAAACTGGTGCGAACCATTCGCGGCGTCGGTTATGTTCTTAAGTCAGACTAGGAGACTGTTGAAAACCCTCATCCTAACCTTCTCCCAGTCGGAGAAGGAACGTTGTTGGCGATCGGACGATCCAAAACTGAGCGCGGGTTCCTCTTTCGCTCTCTCCCGTTGGGGGAGACGCATCCCGCGCATGCGGGAGCAGTGAGGGCAGTTCTTCAACGAGCATCTGGGCCGCGGTCGATCGCATCGCAGCTTGTCCTTCTCTTTACTCTGGCGGCAACGCTCCTTCTCTTCTGCGGACTTGGCGCCTTCTACTTGATTGTGGTTCGGCACGCATTCGAAGAAGATAATGAATTTCTCGCTGACCGGGTATCCGCGTTGGAAAGGGAATTGAGCCAGAGCGGCGGATTGGACCGCTTAACCGCGACATTGCGAAGTGCGCCCGAGAACGCGGTGGAGGCCTACTGGGTGCGAGTAATTAATCCGAGCGGGAATATTATCGCGGAAACGCCGCAAATGAGCGATTTCCTGCCGCCGTCTGTTTTTCCCAGCCCGATGGCCGCGTCTTCGCCGTTCAATCCCAAGAATTATCGAATAGGCAGGAAACTGTTTTCGCTGGTAGCGACAAGCGAGGAAACGGACGGTCAACCCTACCTTCTCCAGGTTGCGCAGGATCGATCAAGCGACAAACAATTCGTCACGCAATTTGCTCTCGTTCTGGGCGGCGCTTTGCTTCTCGGGATTGTGGTGTCGGCCATGATTGCCATCGCGGTGACGAAACGCGGCTTGTGGCCCTTGCAGCAAATGACGCAATCACTCGAACGCATCGACCCGAACCATCTTAACGAACGCCTCGCCAGGGCGACATGGCCGCGCGAGCTTCAGCCGGTCGCGACTGCTTTCGACGAGATGCTGGCGCGCTTGGAAGATTCCTTTACCCGTCTCTCTCAATTCTCCGCGGATTTGGCGCACGAGCTTCGTACGCCTATTTCAAATATCCGCGGAGAAGCCGAAGTTACCCTAACCCGACCACGCACCTCGGAAGACTACCGTAATGTCATTGAGTCAATTACGGGTGAATGTGAAAGGCTTTCCGGAATAGTCGAGAACCTCCTGTTTCTCGCTCACGCAGAAGCCGCCGATCGCCAGATCGAAAAAGATATTTTTCCGGCACGACCAGCCATTGAAAAGATCGCATCCTACTATCGCACGATCGCGGAAGAGCGAGGTATCTCCATCGCCAATGAAGGCGAAGGCGACGTCTATGCCGACCCTCTGCTGTTCGATCGGGCCTTGAGCAACCTTCTCGACAACGCATTACGATTCACTTCCGACCGGGGGAAAATTACGATTAGGAGCCAAAGCAAGGATGGTCGAACGGAGCTGGCGGTGGAAGATACCGGTTGTGGAATCGCGCCTCAGCACCTCTCACGTATCTTCGATCGCTTCTATCGAGTTGATTCATCGCGCAGCTCCAAAGGGACCGGCCTGGGTTTGGCCTTGGTGAAATCCATCACCGATCTGCATGGTGGTTCCGCCACGGCAACAAGCGAGCTTAACCGCGGCACGACTGTCACTCTTACTTTCCCGGCGCAGAATAGCTCTGTCGCAGAGAACAAGCTGCCCGTCCCGTTATAAAATCACGTTGCCAACAAGATGTTTGTCGGAGGAGGTTTAATCAGATTAAGATCAACGTCTTATTGTCGTTAGTTGCAGCCACTGTCAGCGCAGCCGGCGTCGCATTAAACACGGAGCGGATTGATCAGTTGAGTGTGACCGCTCTGCACAACCATTTCTTCTTCGACCATCCCAAAGTATCCAGAAAGCTCTGCCTGCTGGAACTGGGATACCGGCAAACCTCGCCCAAGTGTGGAGATAAGAGCGTCGGCTTCTGTTACAAGACGAGGGTAACGGCGTAACCATTTCACTCCAAGCAGGTTAAAACCACTTATCGATCTCTTGCGTTTGTTTCCGCTCGTCAATAGGTCGGACAAGCTTACAAACTTCTTATATTTGATGACGGAAGATGCCTGGCCAGTGAGTTTTTATTGGACGACTGTAAGTAGCTGGAAATGTGAGACATTGAATCTATTCTGGGTCTTTATTTGGCGCGTAAAAAGCCTCACTGGCATGGCCGGTGCTTGTTTATCGTTACTGATTTCTCGCGCGGCGTGTTTAACTGCGTCCTGCTGCGGCGTTAGCAACGTGGCGCGCTGAGGAACTCCCCACGCTAGCCTCTCCCTGAAAAGGGAGAGGCGAATGGGTGGACCAAAAGCTCGGCCGCTCCTGTCTCCCCCTACAATCTTAGCTTCAACCCTTCCATTCGGTTGCACCGCCAGAATTGCTCAGTGAAAAGCAACGCCCATCCTCTCATCAAGTGAACGGGGGAATTGTTGAATCAAACGCTGGCCACTCTACATTAGAGCCAGAAATGCTCAATGCCATCCTAGGGGCGCTGAAATGGGGGGCGGTTGGTTTTGTGGTCACGTTTTTTCTCATGGTGATCTTCGAGGCTAGCCGGATTCACGATGATATCCCGGTTCCTGAATTCAAACGTCGCCACACCACACGGACTGCCGTCGTGCTCTCTACGTTTGCCGGGATTCTCTCCGGCTTGGTCTGGTTGTTAGTACAACACTGGGACTAACTTTTTGGCGCCGGGCCATCTGTTTCTTTGATGGAACTCGATACGTTAGCAGAATGAAAACACCATTTGTTCTGGGCGTCGTCGGCCATTTCGGCCTGGCGGTCCCCGATCCGAAGAAGAGTGCCCGTTGGTTTCAACGGACCCTAGGTTTGCGCAAGGAATTTGACTTCAAGGATGGCGTTGCCGTCGGAAACGACAACGTCACCATCGCCTTGTTTAAAGGCAAACCAGCGCCACAAACTCTTGACCATATGTCCTTTCACCTGCCGAGTATGGCCAGTTTGAGAAAAGCGCTGGCGCATTTAAAGAAACACAGGGTCGATATCGAAGATCCCCGTGACGAGATTGGACCCGAAGCTCCGGGTTCGAAACATATGGGTCTGTGGTTTCATGATCCCGACGGCTATCGCTGGGAACTATCAGTTCAAGGCGGTAAATAGGCTCATTAAGAAGAAAGCAATGAAAGAAATAATCCAAACATTGCGCAATATAAATCCTTGGTCATTAGTCTCGCCTTTGCCCTTTCAATCGCCGCGATTTACTACGGCCGTCGCTCGCATTGGAACACGATGGTTGTCGATCGTTGGCAGCTGATCGATCAACCATCTTTAAACCTCGTCATCACGGGCTTTTTCATGCTAATCCGATTCTATCTGGTCTTTGCTCTGCTGGCGCCGACCCTCGCCCTGCATTGGACTTTAAAACGCTTGGATCGCACCAAGCATTAGCGGAAACGCCGCCCCTTCTTTCTCTTTTCTGCCTTCTGCCCTTTGCTCTTCTCACATCGCTCTTCTACTTTCTTCGCGAGCAATGCCCAAGCCCGTCTCCGTTCGCTCCGGTCAGGTTGAGTTCCTCAAGCTCAACCTGCAACGACGGGAGTATCGCGATACTTATCAATGGTTGCTGGCCTTGAAATGGCCGGAGTTCGCCGTTTTCATCGCCGGCATCTATATCATCCTGAATCTGGTGTTCGCCGAATTCTACGCACTCGGTGAGGAATGCATTGGCGGAATGAGGTCCGGTTCTTACGTCGACGCGTTCTTTTTCAGCGTCCAAACGCTCGCTACTGTTGGTTATGGCCACTGGTATCCGCAAACTCTTTACGGCCACATTGTCACCACCATCGAGATCATCGTCGGCGTATTTGGTCTCGCCGTCATAACCGGTCTGATTTTCGTTCGTTTCTCGCGGCCAGCAGCGCGGATTCTGTTTAGCAAGGTAATCGCTATCGCGCCATTGAATGGGCGACCTACCCTGATGTTACGCGTCGGCAATCTCCGGGCGCAAAGTATGGTCGAAGCCGAGTTTAGGATTCTGTTTACCCGCGATGAGCCGATTGTGGAAGGCGATCCTTTCAGGTACTTCTACAACCTGAAACTACACTTCGACCGGCTGATTTCCTTTCCTGCTGCGCTCACTCTTCGCCACACCATCGATGAGCAAAGCCCCCTTTACGGCGAGACTGCAGAGTCGCTGGCAAAAAGTCGCGCCGTATTTGTTGCCTCCGTCGTTGGAATCGATCCCGTCATTCCCGCCGCGGTCCAAACGCAACAGGATTACACCTGGCGCGACGTCCGTTTCGGCGAGCGCTTCGTCGAAATTTATTCCGAACCCTCTGACGGAAAACTTACCGTCGATTTCGGTCGACTACACGATACCGAGCCGGTGGGCGAACGAACGCCCCCAGCCGCGTAATCCCCGGGATCGAAGTAAAACCGGAAGCTTTCAGAGCTTTTCCTTTGTCCTGATATTAATTTCCGACGTAAGCGTCCGATGGACCGGGCACCTGTCTGCGATTTCCATTAACTTGGATCGCTCTTCACTTGTCAGCGAGCCGATCAGTTGAATCTCGCGCTCGATTCGATCGATTTTGCCTTCTCTGGTTTCGCACTCGGCGCAGTCGGCCGCATGAATCTTCGAGTGCCAGAGCGAAACTACCACCTCTTGTAGCGGCCAGTTCTTTCGTCGCGCGTAAAGGCCAATTGTCATGGACGTGCAACTGCCGAGCGTAGCCAGGAGCAGATCATATGGTGATAAGCCAGTATCTGGCCCGCCCGATTGGATTGGCTCGTCTGCGGAAAGCCGATGCGCCCCCGCCTGAATCTGCTGCGCGAACCCCGTCGCACTCCCGCGAACGGTCACATGCGGTGGAGTCCCGGGCATCGGAACGATCCTAATCTAGAGACCGCAGCAGGTCGAACCTAAACCGCGTTGCCGTCACCCACCCGATAACTCGCCGAAGCGCCAACCTTGAGTACCTTGCGCACGACTTGCCTCATGCCGCATGGAAACGCCGACTGAACCGAACGTAAGTCGTGGAAAACAGTTTGCCGATTTCTTCGCGCTCAAACGCAATCTCGTCATCATCCTGATTGCGATTTTTGTCATTGGGGCGGGTGAGGAACTGTGGATGCGTTTCCTCCCGAAATATCTCCAGGCCCTCGGCGCTAGTGTATTCGTCATCGGTCTCTATGATGGTCTGCGCACCTTGATCGGTGCCATCTATGCCTACCCAGGGGGACTCTGGGCCGATCGCTGGGGCCACCGGCGCGCCTTCATTACCTTCAACCTCGTCTCGATCGCCGGTTATGCGCTGGTCCTTTTGATTCCGCATTGGGGCGGTGTCATTGCCGGAATGTTCCTGTTCCTTTCCTGGAGCTGTTTCTCTCTTCCGGCGACCTTCTCGCTCGTCGGCGCCACCGTCGCCGCCAATCGCTACTCGATGGGGATCGGCGGGCAGATGGTAATCAAACGCGTCCCGATCATGATCGCACCGCTCATCGGTGGAATCCTGATCGATCGCTTCGGCATCCTTCCGGGAACACGGATTGCGCTGATGATCTCAATCTTTCTCTCTGGCGTCACCTTTATTGCCCTGCGCGAACTACGCGAAGAGAAAAAAGAAATCGAAGAACCTGTCGCAGCGTCCGAGCGTTGGAATTTTCTGCGTAGCCTGCGGGAGTTCGACGCCCCGATGCGATGGTTGCTGGTTAGCGACATTTTGGTTCGCTTTTGCGAACGCATCCCGTTTGCCTGGGTGGTGATCTTTGCCATGGATTACGCCGGAGCCACCGGACAACAAGTTGGCCTTCTCACTACCATCGAAGTTCTGACTGCCAGCCTGTGCATTATTCCTACCTCTTACTATGCAGACAAACGACAACGTGAACCGTTTGTCGTGACCACCTTCGTCATGTTCACGCTTTTCCCAATCGTATTGCTTTTCTCACGCAGCTTTCCCGCGCTCATGATTGCATTCTTCATTCGAGGGTTGAAAGAATTCGGCGATCCCTCGCGCAAGGCCTTGATCGTTGGTTACAGCCAACCGGAGAGGCGCGGCCAGATGATCGGCGCTTATTATCTGGTGCGCGACTTAATCGTCAGCGTCGGTGCAATTGTCGGCGCCTATCTTTGGGCCCGCAGCCCGGCCGCCAACTTTCTCGGTGCCGCTGCATTCGGCCTTGCCGGAACACTCATTTACCTAAGGGCAACCCGCCAGGAACGCCGAAAAGCACGCGAGAACGTGAAGCTGGATATTTCCAGAATGCGATTGAAATAGCGATCCGCTTTGTTCCCTTAACGATAAAAGGACAACTTTATGGAAGCCGCTCCTATCATCTTGAACGAAGAAGACATTCGAAAGCGTTTACGCATGGAGGACTTGATTCCGGCCATGGCCGAGGCGTTGCGAGATCTTTCTGCCGGGGCCGTCCTGCAACCGTTGCGAACAGTTCTTTCGATATCTGCGCACAACGGTTTCCTCGGCGTCATGCCCGCTTCCGGTCGCGCGCTCGGAGCCAAGCTGGTGACATTCTATCCGCAAAACAAAGAAGTGCCGACGCATCACGCCATGATTTTGCTCTTTCGGCCGGAAACCGGCGAGCCGTTGGCGGTAATGGATGGCCGGCTCATTACCGAAATGCGCACCGCTGCGGTATCGGCTGTAGCGACAAAGCTGTTGGCGCGGACCGAGGCAAAAACGCTAACGATTCTTGGCTCGGGTGTGCAGGCGCGAAGTCACCTCGAAGCGTTGCAACCGGTACGCTCTTTCGCCGAGGTGAGAGTCTGGAGTCCACGTAATGCCGGACGTTTCGCGCAGGAATTCAACCTCCACGCCGCCCATTCGGCTGAAGAAGCCGTGCGCGGAGCGGATGTAATCGTGGTAGCAACCTCTGCAATCACCCCGGTGCTGCGCGGCGACTGGCTCGCACCCGGCGCCCACATCAACGCGGTCGGTGCGACCCGACCGAATTGGCGCGAGTTGGATGATGAGGTGCTGCGCCGATCCACGATTTATGTGGAATCACGCGAACCAGCGCTAAAAGAATCCGGCGATGTCATCGCCGCCGGCAAAGATCTAATCGAAATCGGCGAAGTAATCGCTGGCAAACGGGCCGGACGAACATCGATCGATCAAGTCACCCTGTTCAAATCCGTCGGGGTGGCAGCCGAAGACATCGCGGCTGCCGATCTGGTACTAAAGGCAAACGCTTCAGCCCAGAGATCTAACGCAAAGTAGCCGGTGGCGCAAGCCGCCGGAACAACGGCAATATCCTTCTGAAGCCCCGGCAGGGCTGGGCCGAAGAATGGCATAGTTGTTTCATCGTCCTCTCCGGGCTATTTCCTTTCGCACCGCGAAACCGGTGGCTTGCGCCACCGCCAATTTCGTCACCCTTCAGGTTTTTTCTGCGACTAGCCCTTGCTCGCTCAAGACTTCTTGCGCCAAATAACGTCTTCGTTGTTTCGACGATCGATTAATGTGTCAACTTTTCCGTCTTTATCGTAGCGGAACAGAATTCGTCCTTCGATTCCTTTGCGGAAAAACAGGTCGGATGTTTCCGGCAGTAATTGATCTTTCTTGCCGTTCCGTTCGACAAAGAGATTGTCACCCTCCGACAGCACGGAGCGTGTTTGACCGGGAGCCAGCTCATAAGTGCCAATGAAATCAGCAAACTTTTTCGGATCAGCTTTGCCGACCGCGGGATCTTCGTAATAACGATGCGCCTGGCTGGCGACAATCTGCCAGTTACCATTGCGCCGCATCCAGGTATCAGTGGTGTGATAACGCGCGCTTAGTTTTTGGCCAAAAATCGTCTCTGCTTCGTTAGCGTCGTAGCTGAGAATGGCAACGTTGTCATAGATCCGACTCTGCACACTCTCGAGCTTGATCACGCCAGAGTAACCAGTCGGCAAGGGAGTGATATCGGCAACGAGTTTGCTCTTATCCATTGTTCGCCCCTTCTCGTCTGAGAAAATGCAAAAATATTGCTTCCAAGGCGCCTGATTACCGGCTGCAACTGCATCGTACAACTCCTGCGTCCTCCGCACCAATTCCTGCTCAGTGATGGGCGCGTCCTTCCCGGCCGCCAACGCGATGGCCGAGGCCGACAAAATAATGGCCAGGAAACAAAGTCTCATGCGGCCGCCCTCTGCTTTCTCTCCTCTTCTTTCTCCATTCTTTCCTTCTTCCCCACCGCGACGACATACGCTGCTTTGGGAATAGCAAAGCCGTCGCCCTTGGCGTAGCGACGAACCGATTCCTCGATGGCGGATTGAATTGCTTGCAACCTTTCCGGTGTTTGGCACGCGAGTAATCCTGCCGTGCGCACGCCAGCGTCACGTTCCGCGTCGAACGGATAACGCGCGGTCGGGACATTCCAGTAAATCGAGTGAAGCTTGAAGATCATCGATTCGCCATCGAATCCAGCCCGTGCCAGGGCCCGGCGAAATTCTTCGCGGCCAGAAAACAAATGATGCGGCGGGCCGGCTGGAAGGTCCACTTCCAGATCGGCATGCTCTCTAATCGCATCGTCGATCATCTTTGCATACGGATTCTCCTCCAGCGCTGCCCAGACGGTAAATCCGAATTTTCCCCCGGGTTTCAGGACGCGACATGCCTCAGCGCATGCGCGCTCGGGATCAGGGACATGCAGTAACGCAAAATTGGCCAAGACACGGTCGAAAGTTGCACTAACAAACGGTAGATTTTGTGCGTCACCCTCCTGAAATCCGATTTCCGGAAACATCCTTTGCGCAATCCCGACCATTTCCCTGGAAAAATCGAGACCGCGCAGGGTTGCACCGCGCGCTGCGGCGGCGGCCGAGACGTAGCCAGGACCGCAACCAACATCCAGAACTGACATCCCTCCCGAAACTTCCGCTGCATCGAGCAAAGGTGGAATGAATTGCCGCGTCGAACTGGCCCAAACAGAATCGTATTTGCCGGCGACGCGTTGCCACCCTTCATGTTCGAATTTGGCGAATGATTCCATTACATTTGGCGCTCTAAGAAATTATCGATTTTTCGTTAGACGTTCTTCCATTTTGGCAAAGACAGTGGCAAGGTGGCGGAATGAAGAAACGGCAAGGAGCATATCGCGAGTTTACCAATATCCGAATTTTGCCCAGTGGCTACCAGGTGGCCGTTACGCGCAATAAAAAGGAATACAGCAAACATTTCGCCGGACATTCCAAGGATGCATTGAAGGCGGCACATCGTTGGCGTGACAAAGTTCTTCGTTTACTTCCCAATAAGCGCAGCCAGCCAATCCCGTCGCGGATTCTGACCAAGCTCCGTCTGAAGCAACCGGTAGTAGGAGTTTCTCGCTACGGGGCGCGACGGTTCTATTCTGTCACTTACCATGGCACAAAAGGGAGAACCCGGGTGCGAACCTTTTCCTGGCGCGATCCCAAAGGAGAGTTAGCGGCCTATTCAGCAGCAATAAAATTCCGTCGAAAGAAGACGAAGTTCCGTTAGGAGTAGCGACGAGGTCGCGATCGCTACAAGCGAGTTCGCGTTTCTTAACCAGAAACGCGAAGACCTGATAACGCGATGTATTCCGTTGAAGCCGATCCGTCGAAGCGGTTGTTGGTAATCAGTGCCGCGGGAAAGGTGACGAAAAAGGAAGTGGCCGCGGTAGCGCAACAGGTGCGCAAGATAGTGAACGAGGTGACGCCGGGATTTCGAGTCCTGACGGACTTTCGATGGCTCGATCGAATGGAGCCGGCCGCGGCGATACATATCGCGGAGATCATGGATGCGCTCGCGGAGAAGGAAGTGGCTGTGGTGGTGCGTGTCGTTCCCGATCCTCACAAGGATATCGGCTTGAACATTCTCTCGCAGTTTCACTACGGTTCGAAGATCAAGCTCGCCACCTTTGAATCGTTAGCCGCAGCCTTGTCGATGTTGATGGAAGAAGCATAGAGGTGGTGTGCCGCACCTCACGCTCTTCGCCGCCAGAGAAAGTAAACTGGCACGCCGGATAAGACGATCAGGATGCCAATGCCTGAAGTGCTCGGTGCTAGAGAAGCGAGATCAAGGACCAAAATCGCTGCCAGGGCGATCGAAAAGACCGGTACTATTGGATAGCCCCAAGTGCGATAGGGTCGTGCCGCTTCCGGATTCTTTACTCGCAAGACAATGACAGCAGCGACCAGAAGAATATAGAAGATCAAGTCCGCCGACACGATATATTCGAGCAGTTGGATGTAGACGTTGCCAAATGTGACCGCACCGGTTTGTGTATTCGTCGTCACGGTCCGCGGGAGAGTGAGCAGCGCCGTCCAGATCGCCTGAACCACCAATGCAAATGCCGGCACGTGAAATGTATTCGTCGTCCCTGCTTTCCGAAAAAATAAATTATCGCGCGCCATCGCGTAATAGACCCGCGCCCCGGCGAGGATTAGCCCGTTGTTGCAACCGAACGTCGAGATCATTATGGCAGCGGCCATAGCCAACACGCCTGGTGTCCCGAAAACCGCCCGCATCATTGCAACGGCAACCCGATTCTGGGGCGCGTTTTGAATCTCCGCTAACGATAAAGATGCGATGTAAGCAATGTTCGCCAGCATGTACAGGACAACCACTAT
>QHPN01000100.1:14695-26216 GCA_003219115.1 Verrucomicrobiota bacterium
CACTTCGCTGCCGATAAAAGTGACGTTGGTCCACGCTGTCTGTGCGAAGACCGGCCCGACCATCGCTCTCCCGAATAATAACACGACGGCGAGTCCACCGATCACGGCGAATCCTGGTTGTGCGACTTGTGCACTCCAACCATTAGCCGACGCATCCCACCAGTGCGAGGCCAGTGCCGCGCAATTCGATTTCCAGCCGAAAAGCAGCCCAATGACAATGACGCCTAAGAGAGCCAGGGTTTTGGTAAAGGTGAAACTGTTCTGCACGATCCTGCCGACACGAAGTCCTCGCGTGTTCAAAAAAGTGAGAAACGCGATCAAGAGAATTGCGACCAATTGTTCGCTCGAAAGACTGAGCGCGTAGCCCGGCAGCACGATGATCGGCGCGATCAGATAGTGGTCGCCAGCAATTGCCGGTACAAAGACTCCGAGGAATCGTGCGAATGCGATCGCCACCGCTGCGATCGTTCCGGTTTGGACAACAAGAAAGAGCGTCCAGCCAAATAAAAAGCCGAGCGCGGGTCCGTAAGCTTCGCGCAGGAAAACATAAACGCCACCCGCACGCGGCATCATCGTGGCCAGTTCCGCGCAACAGAGTGCTCCCGTAATTGTCAGCAATCCCGCGACGACCCACGTCAGCAACAGCCAGCCCGGGGCGCCAATCAGTCGTGATGACTCGGCCGACACAATAAAAATGCCCGACCCAATCATCGAGCCGATCACAATCATGGTGGCATCGAGGAGACCGAGACTGCGGACGAGCTGAGTGGGTTGGTCGCGCATGTCATTCATGAACGGCTGGATTACATCGTCATCCCGGGCGGAAGTCGAGGGATCCCACTGCGAAATCTTTCAGGTTAGTTCCTCGGGAATCTCTCGACTACGCCCGGGATGACAATCGCAGGGGCGCCGCAATCTCTATCCCCTCGCCTTCGAGCCGCTCTCGCAACATCCGCGCAAACTCCACCGCCCCCGGCGTATCTCCGTGCAGACAAATAGTCTCAGGGCGCACGGCTACATCGTTGCCATCAATGGCACGAATCTTTCCCTCCTTCAGCATTCGAATGACGCGCTCGGCCGCCTCACTAGGATCGCGCAGCAATGCGTCTGGCCTGGTTCGCGAAACGAGCGTCCCGTCATTGTTGTAGTTGCGGTCGGCAAAGACTTCCGACGCAGTTTGCAGCCGCAATTCCTGCGCCGCCCTAAACAACTCCGTCCCTGCGGGGGCGAACAGAATTGCACCCTTATCGACGGCCAGCACCCCGCGCGTGATGGCATCGGACAGCTGCCGGTCGCGCACCGCCATATTATATAGGGCGCCATGCGGCTTAACGTGGTTCATCTTCGCTCCCGCCGCCGTGCACAGTGCCTGAAAAGCACCAACCTGATACGCGACCAGCGCGTAAACTTCCGCCCCGCCTACCTGCATTTCAGTGCGTCCAAAATTCTTGCGATCGTCGAGACTGGGATGCGCCCCGACTGCCACGCCTTTTTCCTTCGCCACGCGAATGGAACTGAAAATCCCGGCCGGATTGCCGGCATGAAATCCACACGCAATGTTGGCCGAGCTAACGAGACTTAGGATTTCGTCATCGTGACCGGCGCCTTCGCCCAGATCTGAATTCAGGTCGAGTTTCATCCGAAACGCGCCTCCAGTCCGGCGCGAAAAAGCGCGATCTCACGCTCGCGCTCTCGTAAAAGTTCACGCGCTTCCCCCAACTCAATCAATTGAAAGCGAACTTCATGGAGCGGTTGTAATTGCGCCGCGTAGCCTAGATCGACTGTGATCACGTGCGCGATTTTCGGATAACCTCCGATGGTCTGGCAACCTTGAAGAAGGACAACCGGTGCTCCACTCGGAGGAAGCTGGATTGTTCCTGGCGTTACCGCTTCGGAAACCAGCTCGCGCCGGCTGGCCGGCGCAATCTCTTCGCCCTCCAACCGCAAGCCCATTCGGTCCGAATTCATCGCTACGCGAAACTTCTGCGCCAGCAATTTGGCTCCGATATCGTCATCCCAATTCTTGCCGCGAATAATGCGAAGAATTTTTCCGGGACCGATGAATCGCGGCGCGCTCCAGTCAGAAACATGGTCGGGAATTTCATCGCGCACACGTGCACACGATTCCGATTCCATTCCCAGCGGCAGTTCATCGCCATCGCGCAGCGCCCGGCCTTCCCACCCACCAAAATGCGCACGCAAATCCGTCGCTCTGCTTCCAAGAATTTCGGGAACATTGATGCCGCCGGAAATTGCCAGCCAGGCGCGGCCACCGCGTTGCGGCAAAATCTCGACGTCCGCGTCAATTGAAACGCGCGCACAATGCAAAATCGGAACCAGGTTGCCTCCGACCCGGATTTCAAACTCGCCGCCAGACCACGCCATTAGCCGTTCATCATGAAATCGCAGCCGAAGCCGGCCGCTCACACACTCCAAACCAGCTGTCCATTCCAAATTCCTGACCAGAAGATTGGCCAGCCGCAATGAAATCGGATCGAGGGCGCCACCTGGTGTGATGCCAAATTTCCGCAGTCCGATCCGGCCGCAATCCTGTACTGTCGTCTGAAATCCCGCCGAGATAACTTCGATCACGCGATCTTTCTCCTGGTAGGGCGAGACTCAGTCGAGCCTTCTACGCTTGAATTCCATGGCTCCGCGGAGCGTCGCCCTACCAATGTCGTCTTCATCTTTCGTAAGCCTGGAATTCGTCCCGCGTGATTTTACGAAACCGCACGCAATCGCCCGGTCGCAAGAGCATAGGCGGGCTTTCATTTACCCGAAACAACTGCAGCGGAGTGCGACCAAGCACATTCCAACCACCCGGAGATTCCAGCGGATAAACCCCGGCTTGAGCATTGGCGATCGCAACCGAGCCGGCCGAGACCTTCGTGCGCGGACTTTCCAAACGGGGCACGCGTAATTGTTGCGGCAGACCGGCCAGAAAAGGAAAACCGGGCATGAACCCAATGCAAACTACGGTGTATTCGGCAGAGGAATGCAACGCGACGATCGCGTCGGGAGTCAACGATGTTTGATTTGCGACGCGGTCGAGATCGAGCGCGAATTCTTCGTCATAGCAAACCGGGATCTCGACTCGTCGTTTCTTTCCCGACACACGAACGCCAGCCGATGCAATCAAGGCACGAATCTTATCTTCAATCTGGGGCTCGATCTGGGGTGGATTGAAGAAAACAGCTACCGATTCGTATGAGGAAGTGACGTCGACCACGCCAGGAAGTTTTGCCCCTTCGATCTTCTCGGCTGCGGAAAGGACGCGTGCCAGGAGGCGGCTGGAGTCCGAAATTTCATCCGCCAGATTAATGATCAGCGCGGAATCTCCCAAGGCGTCGATTTTCATGTGTTCCGTTTGTCATTCCGAGCGAAGACAAGAAGAGATGCAAGCCCTTGAGAATCCGCAAACCCCTACTTCTGTACCGCCTCAATCTCGATTGCCGGTGTAACGTTATTACTAATTCCGGAGATCGATTCGGTAGCGCTGCCAAATGTCAGTCCGAAATCTTTGCGATTGATTGGATCTGTGGTGACGATCCAGCGAGTATGCGCGGGGAGTGAATCCCCATTTGGCGGGGTTGCCAATTTCACGTGCAATGTCATGGGTCTGGTGACGCCGTGCATGATGAAATCGCCCAAGATGTCGCCACTGTTTTCGCCGGTTTGTTTTACGCTGCGACTCTTGAAGATGATCTCGGGGAATTTGCCGGCGTCGAAGAATTCCGAGCTAAGCAAATGTTGGTCGCGCTTCTTGATTTTGGTATCGATGCTTGCGACGGAAATGCGGGCAATTACGGACGAACTCTCCGGATGTTCGCGGTCCACTTCAATCGCGCCACTAAATCGATGGAAATCGCCGCGCACGGTGCTGACGAATTGATGAATGGTAAAAGAGATTTGTGAGTGGCCAGCATCGATTTTGTAAGTTCCGGCAGATGCGCTAAGCGCAGGCAGCAGCAGTAGAAAAAGACAGCGAACTTTCATGAGTCACCCTTATCGTGCGTTAGCAATTTGAGCAACGTAGACCGCGAGGTTGGCAACCTGCCAAAGAGATGTCCCAGCGCCATTGCCGCAGTCGGCTTCGCCCCCTGAACACCCGTGATGCGCGCAAGTTCGGATTCGAAATGTGTCACCGCGCGCTGCGCAGGATCGTGTTCATTCAGGTAACCGCAGGCGCGCTGAAGCAAACGGAAGATTTCCGGTTCGTGATGTTCGGTTTCGGTGCAGACTTCAATTAATTCGACGAAATACGACGCCGCCTGCGTCCGTCGATGATCATTTCGAATTCCTGCGAATGGGTTAACCACCACGACCTCGCGCAAGGTATGCAAATTCGATTTGCGACTCTTCGCGATCGATATCTCGGCTTCGAAAAACAAATCGAGTCGCCCGCGGAACGGACTATTCGGTCGACGCGCACCACGAGCAACAGTTTGAATCACTCCCAGCGAATCGGTGCACCAGGAAATGATGAGGCTGGTGTCGCTCAATTTGCGTTTGCGCAAAAGAATTCCGCGAGCGGTCGTGTTCACGCTTCAAAACCCGGAACTAGACAGGATTTACAAGATTAACAAGATTGGCAGCAGTCTCTTCTATAATCCTGCATAATCCTAAATCCTGTCTCCTCCTACATGCAAACGCGTAAAGTCGGCTCACTCGAAGTCTCCGTCGTCGGGCTTGGCTGTAATAATTTCGGGTGGCGGATCGATGCCGAAACGAGCGCGAAGGTCATCGATGCGGCAATTGAATCCGGCATTACCTTTTTTGATACCGCCGATCGCTACGGCAAAGGGCAAAGCGAAGATTTTTTGGGGCGCGCGCTCGGCAAGCGACGCGAGCAAATCGTTCTGGCGACGAAGTTCGGCATGGAAATAGAGCCGGGCCAGCGGGGCGCATCGGCGAAATATGTCCGGGAAGCGGTCGAAGCGAGTTTGCGACGGCTGCGAACCGATCGGATTGATCTGTATCAGTTGCATCAACCTGATCCGCAGACACCGATCGCGGAAACGCTTGGTGCACTGGATAAACTCGTGCGCGCGGGAAAAGTGCGCGCGATCGGTTGTTCCAATTTTTCCGTTGCCCAGATTCGCGAAGCAGCGGATGACTCGCAAGACCGTGTCCAGTTTGTCAGTGTGCAAAACGAATTTAGTCTTTTCCATCGGGAGCCGGAAACGAACGGGGTACTGGCCGAATGCGGAGCACGTGGGTTGGAATTTCTCCCTTATTTCCCGTTAGCGAGCGGGTTGCTGACCGGAAAGTACCGCAAAGGCAAGAAGCTGCCGGAAGGAAGTCGCGCAGCAGATGGTTGGGGACCCAAAGTTTTCACAGAAGAAAACCTGGCGATCGTTGAGTCGCTCATCGAATTCGCTGAATCGAAAGGCCATACCATCCTGGAGTTGGCATTTTCCTGGTTGCTTTCGCATCAACCGGTTGCGTCGGTAATCGCTGGTGCAAGCAAGCCCGACCAAGTTCGGACAAATGCAAAAGCTGCGGATTGGCAACTCAGTGCAGATGATCTCGCACGAATCGATGCAATCATGACTGGGTAGCGCATGCGTCTCGCGTGCTGGCGATCACGTCTCGTGATCGCGGACTTTTTTGGAAAGATTGTTTCGGCGCGACCGCCGAAACCAACACGCGAGACGCGTGCGTTACCCAAACCAGATAGTGCGTTCACGCTCCTTGTTTCCGCGAGCGCTGGCATTGCATCCGACTAAGGTGTGACCCCGTGGGAGCGACCGAAACTGCACGCATTCCCGAAGATTTCACTGGACGCGCTCGACGTGTCCCAGTCGGCGAGGTCAGCTGGCGCACGACTTTTCGCGCCCTGCGGCATCGCAATTACCGACTGTTTTTCTACGGCCAGCTCGTCTCTCTCATCGGTACGTGGTTGCAACAAACAGCGATGAGCTGGTTCGTTTACGAGATCACTGGCTCCAAATTCCTGTTAGGTGCCGTTGCCGCCATCGGTTCGGCTCCAATGATGATCTTTTCGCTTTGGGGTGGCTCCCTGGCGGATCGTTATTCAAAGCGATCAATCCTCATCGGCACGCAAACGGCACAAATGCTTAGCGCTTTCGTACTTGCCGCCGGTGCGTGGGCCGGCTTCGCCTCCGCTTCATTCATCATGGTCATCGCAGCGTTCAATGGCATCGCCATGGGATTTGATATTCCGGCGCGACAAGCTTTCACCGTCGAAATGACAAGCCGCGAGGATTTGCTCAATGCCATTTCGCTCAACAGCTCGATCTTCCATGGCGCACGGGTGATCGGCCCGTCGATCGCGGGCCTCATGATTGGAACGTTTGGGATTCCGATCTGTTTTTTTCTCAACGGTACGAGCTTCATCGCCGTCATCGCCGGCCTTATGATGATGCAACTGCCGCCTTCGGACAGGCCGATCACACGCACTTCGCCGCTGGAACACGCCTGGAGCGGTATCGTCTATTCCATTCAACACCAGCGTGTCCGTACGATCTTGTCTCTTTTTTTCGCGGTCGGCGTTTTCGGTTGGTCCTACACCGTCCTAATGCCAGCGTTCGCGCGCGATGTTCTCGGACGCGGCGCCAATGGTTACGGTCTTTTGATTTCAGCGAGCGGCGCGGGCGCGTTGATCGGCGCGCTGCTCGTTGCCGCTTATGGTCACGTGGTGACGCCACGGAAACTTGCCTTCGGTGGTGTTTATCTGTTTTCCGCGGCCGTGATTACCCTTGCGTTTACACGTAGTTTCTACTTCTCGTTAGGGTGCCTGTTTTTTGCGGGATTCGGCATGCTGCTTTTTTTCGCGACCTCGAACACGACTTTGCAAACGATTGTGCCCGACGAAATGCGCGGCCGGGTGATGGGCATTTGGTCGCTTGTCTTCGGCATGATGATCCCGGTAGGCAGCATCGAAGCCGGAGCAGTCGCAAATTTGTTTGGAACGTCCTTTGCGCTGGGGTTCGGTGCGATTGTCTGCCTGGCAGCAGCCATCATCACGCGAATTGTGATTGCCCGGCGCGAAGCTTTGGCGACAACTTGAGTGATGTCAGCATATATCATCGTCGAAATCGAAATCATCGATCCTGTCGGCTACGAAGAATATAAGAAGCAGGCGGCCGCGACGGTGGAGCAATACGGCGGGAAATACATTGTCCGAGGAGGCGCGTGCGAAACGCTGGAAGGCGCTTGGAAACCGAAGCGCATTGTTATTCTGCAATTTGATAATCTGGAACGGGCTAAGGCCTGGCTTAATTCACCCGAATACGTTGAGCCACGAAAGCAGCGTCGTCGCACCGCGAAGACACGAATGATTCTGGTTGACGGCTTGTAGTCTGCCGCCCGCAGATCATGAGCTCAATCATTGCAAATTTCAGAGTCGAAATACGTCCAAGCAGCGTTATGATGCGCGCGCATGAGTGAGGAAACCGTCACCCAAAGAGTGATTCGCGTCATTGCCATGAACAAGAAGATGGCGCCGGAAGAACTGTCTCCGGCCACCCGCTTCGAGGAGCTGAAAATGGATTCACTCGATGCCTTGAACATGATTTTCGCGCTCGAGGAAGAATTCGAGATCGACATTCCCAATGAGGAAGCGGCGAAAATGAAATCGGTCGAAGAAGCGATTCACGGCGTGGAAGAGTTGCTGAAAGAGAAGAGTTCGGCGTCCAACTAGCGATGCGCCGCGTAGTTGTAACCGGCGTTGGCGTGCTCTCGAGTATCGGCAATACCGTCGCGCAGTTCGAAGAATCGTTGCATGCCTGTCGTTCAGGCATTGGGCCCATTACCCAGGTCGACACGTCGCGGCTTCGTTTTCATAATGCGGCCGAGGTTCAAGGGTTTGAACCCACCAGCCATTTTGGCGAATCGCAGCTGAACTGGCTCGACCGCTTCGCCCAGCTTGGCATCGTGGCCGCTCGCGACGCCATCGCTGATTCGACGCTCACCTGGAATGACGAACTGCGCGCGCGGACTGGCGTCATTACCGGCTCCTGTTTAGGCGGCATCGGCACCGAAGACGCGCATTACTTTGGGTTTTATCACGAAAAGAAGCCGCGTTGTTCGCCCACTGCTGTCCCGCGCATCATGAGCAACGCTGTCGCCAGCCATGTCGCGATGGAACAAAAATTCACCGGCGCAACCTTCACTACCTCCACCGCCTGCTCCTCCGCGAACCACGCGATCGGGCAGGCATTTTGGCTGATCCGACATGGCACGCTCGATTGTGCGCTTGCCGGCGGCAGCGAAGCGCCAATCTCTTTTGGACACTTAAAGGCTTGGGAAGCGATGCGGGTCGTGGCGTCGGACACCTGTCGTCCGTTTTCGAAGAATCGCGCTGGTCTCATCATTGGTGAAGGCGCAGCCATGCTGGTTCTCGAAACACTGGAGAGTGCACGTGCGCGCGGGGCGAAAATTTACGCAGAACTTGCTGGCTTCGGCATGTCGGCTGACGCTTATCATCTCACTAGCCCACTCGCTGAAGGCGCGGCTCGCGCCATGAACGCCGCACTCGAGGACGGGCATCTTTCTCGAGAACAAATCAATTACGTGAACGCGCACGGGACCGGGACACAAGCGAATGATTCGACTGAAACACGCGCAATCCGGCAGGTGTTTGGATCCCACGCTAACGAGCTTGCGGTTAGTTCGACAAAATCCATGCATGGCCACGCGCTCGGCGCGGCCGGAGCATTGGAAGGAGTGGCGACCCTGCTTGCTTTCCGCAGCAATTTCTTGCCGCCGACGGCGAATTTCCTCGAACGCGATCCCGCCTGCGATCTCGATGTCGTCCCGAACGAGGCGCGTGCCGCGCAAATCGAAGGCGCGCTTTCGAATTCCTTTGCTTTCGGCGGACTTAACGCCGTTCTCGCCTTCCGCCGGGTCACCGAGTAGCCGCAGCGCGAGATTGTCGACCCACTCCTCAACCTTCGTCCCAGCGTCGAAGGATAGCGCTAACGTTCGTTCCACCAAAGCCGCTCGAGTTAGTCATGGCGACGCGAGGAGCGTAGTGGATCGGAGCGGTAACAATGGCCGCCGAGGCAAACTCAGGATCGAGTTCGGTGATGTTGGCGGAGACCGGGGTAAAGCGTTCCTGCAATGCGAGACAGCAAAAGCCTGCTTCCATCGCACCAGCTAAAGACAAGCCGTGGCCAGTGATCGATTTGGTGCTGCTGATGAAAGGTCCTTTGCCGTCGCCGAAGACCCGTTTGACCGCGCGAATCTCGGCCGCATCTCCTAATGGTGTCGAAGTCCCGTGCGCGTTGATGTAATCGACCTCGGCGGGCGAAATTCCCGCTTCGCCGATCGCGGCATCCATGGCTCGCCTCAGGCCATCGCCCTCCGGCTCTGGAGCCATCACGCTGTAACCATCAGAGGCTTCGCCCCAGCCGATCATTTCCGCCTGGATCGGAGCGCCGCGTCGCCGCGCATGCTCCAATTCTTCCAGGACAAGGACCGTCCCTCCTCCAGTGACAACAAAACCATCGCGCTTTACGTCGAACGCACAGGGACTGATCGAAGGATCAGTCCCTGTAGTTAGGGCGCGAGTCCCAACAAAGGGCAGGATAGTAAAGAGATCGCAGTCCTCCGCGCCGGCGACAAAGACAATGTCCTGTCGGTTCAAACGAATCCGATCAAAGGCTTCACCCAATGCGTGCGCCGAGGAAGCACAGGCGCTCGAGAAACCCAAGGAATGGCCTTTGATGCCGAAACACGAAACGAAATTCATGTTCAACGTGCCGGCAATGCTGGCGATCATCGCCATCGGATTGCAGCGCTGCGGTCCCTTTTCCAACATCATGTCCATGTAGTCGTAACTGAGCCAGGAGGAGCCGCCCGACGCGCACATCGTTCCGGTTCTGGGATGAGAAACGAGCTCGGGCGGCAGTTGTGCCTCCGCGATAGCCTGTTTCATGGCGCAGAATCCGTAGACGGCGTTCGGTCCCATCGAACGCAAATGCTCACGTGGGATGGTGTAGGCAGCGGGATAGGTCCATTCGTCGGAGTGGAGTTCGGGAAAACTAAATTCCTTCACTGTTCCGACCAGGCGAACTAGAACACCCGAGCGTTCCAAGTCAGGGTAATACTCAATGCCGGTACGAAGTTCCCGCAAACTCGTTAGCACTTGCTCGCGAGTATTGCCGATGCTGGTGATGAAACCGAGGCCGGTGACAACAACGCGTCGCTGGGGTTGAGAATTCTGCGTGGACACAAAAATCTATCGAGCCTTTAGGGAGAAAGTGCTAGTCCCGCTTCGACCCCGAGATCAGGCGGCTTGGTGGATTTCGGTGAATCGTTGCATCAGAAGTTCGCTGACGTCATTGAACGTCTTCACCCGCCTCAGCTCCGCGTCCTCGACGGTAACGTCGAGCGCGTCCTGCACATCGAGAACCACCTCGAGCATCATGAGCGAGTCCATTCCTAACGCAGAAAGCGGTGTTTCGAGCGATGCTTTTTCTACCTGCTCGCGCGCTTCAGGCCGCACATACCGCCAAACGATCCCGCGCAAGATCTCCGGAATCAGCGCCGTGTCGCCCGTGCGTCGCAGATTAATAATCGCCTCCGCCGTGCCTTCGCGGCAACGCCGGAACTCGTGGTTCACCTTTTTGATTTGCTCGTCGGTAAGTTCGGTGGGCATGGCGAAGGAGGATATTCTGCGCGAGCCGGTGCGAAATCAAACGCGCCGTTCGGCTCGCATTTTGATTCCGTTACGCGCGCGGAGAGTTAGCTGCGGTTGCAGGGCAATGGGCGCGCCGGGCGCGAGCCGGAATTTCCATGCCTGTGCGATCGTGGCCAGACAAAGAACGCCTTCCGTGGAGGCGAATGCTTCACCGAGACATGACCGGCTTCCGGCCGAGAACGGGAAGTAAGAAAACCGCGGACGTTCCAACTTCGCTGCGGGCTGCCAGCGCTCCGGATCAAAGCGCAAGGGTTCCGGAAACCAGCGCGGATCGCGCTGAGTGACGAACGACGAAAGGATAACGACTGAACCGTGGGGAATGGTGTAGGATCCGATCTGACATTCCACCATCGCGCGGCGGCCAACGGCCCAGAGCGGCGGATAAAGACGCAGCGCTTCGGAGAATATTCGTCCCGTCAACGAAAGCTCCATTACATCACCCATGCGCGGACGTCGTCTGCCAAGGTGGCTGTCGATCTCCTCGTGGAATTTTTTTTCCACGTCAGAATGTTGCGAGAGCAAGTACCACGTCCAGGCCATCGCATTGGCGGAAGTCTCATGACCGGCGAGAAAAATCGTCATCGCTTCATCGCGCAATTGCAGGTCGCTCATTCTCCCGCCATCGCCTTCGGCATCCTGCGCGAGCAGGAGCATGGAGAGGAGATCGCCGCGATCTTCGCTCGTCGCGCGCCGTGCCTGAATAATGCGGTAAACGGCGGTATCAATCCGGCCCAAAGCCTTTTCGAAATCTTCCCGGTCGGCCCGCGGCAAAATGGAGCGCTCGAATTGCTCGAGGATTTCGTCGAGCGCATCGCGAATTTGCTCAGCGTCGGACTCGACGTTCGCTCCGAA
>QHPN01000034.1 GCA_003219115.1 Verrucomicrobiota bacterium
CTGAGCCGCTGCTAGAACTGCCCACAACCTCACCGCGGTCGTTGATGTCCATTGCTCTGCTCGAGTTCCCACCTGGAAGAATCCCCAGCTCTTGCATTCCGCCGTTCCTGCTCCAGATAAACGCACGCATCCCCCGAGGTCCTTTGGAGTAGCCTACCACCTCCCCATTGTTGTTAATGGCGGCAGCCTCACTCGCCCAGTCACCCGCCAGTGTCCCAAGATCAAGGACATTGCCTGATTTTGTCCACAGCACAGCCCGGTCACCGCTGGAACTGCCGGACGTGCCGGCAACTTCGTCAGAGTCGTTTACATCGCGAGCTATACTGTGGGTGCCTCCGAGCAGAACGGCTAGATTGAGTGTCGCAAGGTCGCGTCTCAACAAGAACGCCCTCACCCCATTGTCACCGGAAGAATATCCGGCAACATGCCCGTCCTTGTTGATCGCAAGTGCCTGACCACAGCTGTCACCTGGCAGAAGAGGAATCCGACTTAGGCCGCCCCTTGCATTCCAGATAAAGGGCACCATTGCGCCGCCGGTATTTGATACCCCAACGATTTCTCCCGCATCATTGATATCGAAAGCTGAACTATAGTCGCCGCCGACGAAGGCACGCAGATGTTTCGACCTCAAGTTAGACCTATTCCAGAGTGTTGCTCGTGGTTCACGGTGAAGCGCGCTGTCTGCCCTGCCAGCAATGTCCCCGTGATTGTTAAGCTTACATGGGACCCGAGTCGCGTCGTCACTTGAGAGCTCGGTGACGATGTACTGCGGCGTCTGACCGCACACTTCGATTGCGCCGATCAAGCTACCTGATATGACTGCAACCACGCCCATCGCGCGCTGCCACTTTCTAAGCATCAGCGGAGCACCGGTTATCCTCAGGTATGAGTTCATCGCGTGGTTACCACATTGCTATAAGACGACAGACCGACTTTATTTTTGGCGGCTACTCGATAGTAATAGCTCTGTTTATGTCGGGCGTTCGTATCCGTGTACATGGTTGTGTTGGCGGCAGTACTGGCTATGACCGCAAAAACAGTCCCATTAGTCGAGCGTTCAACCTGGAAGGCGGTTTCGTTGTCAGCATTATCCTTCCATTTGAGCGTAACGTGACCGTGCTTCGCGACGTCGGCGATCAGATTGGTCGGTGCGGATGGCACGACCAGCGCCACCGTTGCAGTATTGGAATTGGCCGAGCTGCCTCCTGCGTTAAATGCGGAAACTCTGTAGGAATACGTCATAGATGTTGCAAGCCCGGAATCGGAATAAGCGGTAATATTCGCTCCGACCGTGGCAACCTTTGCAAATGTAGCCCCATTCGCAGAACGGTCGATCCTGAAGCCTGCTTCATTGCCTGAATTGTCTGTCCAGGATAAATTCACAGCAGAGGCCGATGCAACAGCAGCGCTTAGATTCGTGGGCGCGGCAGGGGTTGCCGTAGGAGTAGGACTAGGAGTCGGTGTAGGAGTAGCTGTCGGTGTCGGTGTAGGTGTGGGTGTAGGTGTAGGTGTTGGTGTAGGTGTTGGTGTTGGCGTTGGTGTTGCAGTACCGCTGATTCGCATGATTTTTGCTACTGAAGGAACACCGTTTGAATTCAGTATGAACAACATGTAATAGCCCGGGGGAGTAGTGTTCGCGTTTGAAGGAGCCGTTACGTTCAGGCCGCCGCTGGCTTGCGAGAAGGCGGGTCGGTTTATCCGCTGGCCCATATTGAAGCCGTGTGTAACGGAAGAAAGCGCGATCAGTGTGACATTTGCAATGCTCGCGGCATCCGGCGTCGCCACAAAAAACGATTGCCCATATGTAACATTTGTCGGCGCTGACGTAATCGTGGGTCGACTGCCGTTGAACAGATAGGGAGGCGAATAGATTTCGGCCGATGTACGTCCAAAGTCTCCTCCTGCCGAGAGAACGCGAGCATCGGGCAATAGTAACGCTGTCGAGTGATAGCTTCGAATCGTCGTTATGCTCGCCATCTGTGTCCACGTCCCGGTTGCCGGATCCCACAGCTCACTCTCGTACGCTGGATTTGTCGGTTGCGTGTTCGGGTCCTCAGACCCTCTGCTTCCTCCGGTGATTAGGACCTTTCCATCTGCGAGTAAGGTAGCGTTGTGGAGCTTGCGCCCTCCCGTCACCATCGATCCAGTGTACTTCCAAGCCGGAGTCGAACTGTTCAGGTTAATGGTCTCTACGGTTGCCGTGGGCAGCTCGGTGCAGGTAGTAGAACTAGAATACGGAGCACATGGACTTCCACCAGTCAGCAGCACTTTGCCATCATCATAGATCCCCAATTACGGGTGCCGTAGCTGCTATCCGCCACCGAAGTCCAACTACCAGTTCCAGCAACATCAAGATAGCGGGTCGTTTTGCTGGGCCCGGCACAAAATACCTTACCGTTTGGGGCATCGAACATGAATGGATAGAAAGGTAATGCCAGATCCGCTGTGCTCAGATTGCGCCAGGACGCTGTCGCAGTCTGCCATACCTGAGCCTCCACATTGACGCCGATTGTCGTATTTATCCAGCCACTTATCACTAGCATGTCTCCGTTCGGTAGCGTCGTACTCGTCGGGTACCATCGGGCGTCATTCATATCGGGTAGCTGGGTCCAGACATCGTCCGCCGGGCGATATAAGTACGCGCTGCGCAACCCCACAAAATTGGTTATGTGTCCACCGGTGACAAAGATCTGTCCGTTCGTCAGAAAAGCATGGCCCGAGCAGAAGATGTTTGCTCCCGACGGAGTGGCCGCGGTGACAGTATTACTGGCGGGATCCCACAACTGCGAATGATCGCCCCGATCCCAAAACATGACTTTTCCGGTCGATAATAAGTGCGCATGAATTGCCTCGTACGGCCAGGTCATCACGGAGGACCATTGCCCAACCGTGGCCGGGTCCTGGGCAAACGCGCTCGAAGCAAGAACGAAGAGGAAGAGGACGGAAAATACACGTAATCTCATCCCGGATCGGTCGCCGGCAGGGCGCCGAGAAGAAGAAATTTGAAACGATAGAGGTGAAACAGCGAGGTGCCTAGACCGACAAAACCAAATTGTTTTGCCGAAAACGAGGGAAGAATTTTCAGGCATCAATTTATAATAGCAGGTGGATCAGCTTAGACATATTTGTCAAAACTGTTTAAGCAAATTTCGCATTCACGTTAAAAAGTGGTTGCCTGCATTTCAATTTTCGCGCATTTATCAGAAATTTCCAGACTTGCTGGCAAAAAAGCGGGCCGCGCCGCGCCCCTTGGCCCCCCTTTGCCGTCGCCGGGGCAGCCTGGTAGAATCTTCTTGAGAGGCAACGGTCGAGCGCGTTAATTCTCAGCCAGCATATTCCGCAACGCACGACGATCATACTTACCGTTTGCGTTTAGTGGAAGCCGGGAAAGAGTCCTGATCTTGCGCGGTATCATGTAATGCGGCAACTGTTCCTTCATTTGCTTCAAAAGTGGCTCGGGATCGAATTGATCCACTTCCAAAAACAATTCGATTCTATCAGCGTTCGTCATGTTCGGCCATGGGATTGCTACTACCCCATCTACTCCAGATAACCTTCTAGCTACGGCTTCTACTTCGCCGATCTCTACCCTATGACCTAATACCTTAACTTGGTTATCGAGCCGGCCGAGATAGGTTAATGGTCTATCTGAAGCCGAACGGCGAACGCGATCTCCTGTTCGGTAATAAATTCCCTCGCGACCTGGCACCGAAATGAATGCGCTTCTCGTTCTTTCTTCATCACGCCAGTAACCCTGACCCAATTGCGGACCGGTCATTAGCAGTTCACCTTCATGCCCAACCGGCACTTCTCGTAAGTCTTCATCGACAATCAGTGCCTCCATATTTTCAAAGGGCTCACCGATTGGCACGATACCCTGCTCACAATCAACGGGTGAGGTTTGATTGTGCCATCGGTAGGCCGTGCAACCAATGGTCAGCTCGGTTGGCCCGTAAATATTTTCAATGACTGAATTTGGCGCAGCCAGGCTCCAGTCGCGAACGACTTCGATCGGCAATGCTTCTCCACAAAATAGACTCAGCCTCAAGCGCGGGTATGAACCAGCCTTAAGCTCTCCGAGCCGTCGCATGAATATCGCCGTCGACGGGACCGAAAACCAAGCTGTCAGTCGCGCCTCGTTTATGAACACGCCCGGTTTAATCATTTGCTTTTGGTTAGGAACGCAAAGACGCGCTCCGCTGCTCCACGTCACGAACAAATCATGCGCGGATAAATCGAAGGTCAGATCGAATGTCTGTGACATGCGATCGCTGCTTTCGATACCGTACCGCTTTGTGACGTAGTCCACATAATGCAGCACGTTCGCGTGAGAAACTATCACCCCTTTCGGCTGGCCGGTGCTGCCGGAGGTGAAAAGAAGATACGCTATCGAATTGACATCGATCTGCGGCGGCTTCCATTCGCCCGCATCAGCTAGATCAGCGGCGCCGATTACGTGATGACTGGGCAACTGCTTCGCTAATTCAGTGACGTCATTGTGATCCGGGCAAATAATGACCAACGGAAGGCTGATGCCGGACAATAGTTTCTCCAACTGTGGCTCCGACCTTGTATCGACGATGACCGATCGACACATGGATCTTTCCAGCATCAGCTTTGTCCGAGCGATCGGGAACGTTGGGTTGAGCGGCACGTAACCGTGCCCTGCCATCAATGCACCAAGAACTCCGGCATAAGTTGTTTGCGATCGGTAGCCGAGAACCGCTGTCAGGGGGACTTCAGTCAATGTTGCGGCCTTGTTGACGGTGACGGCGAAGCTCTTTGCCCGGTCCGCCAACTGTTGGTAAGTCGTGGTCTCTCCTTCCACTTCGACGGCAGTGGAGCCAGCGAATTTCTCGCAGGAATGCAAGAAGTCGGTGATTAATGTTCGAGGTATCTTCACGCCTCTACCTGGGTTCAACCTCACTATCGGCTTGGTTGCAATTGCCCAAATCATATCGACGGAGCTGATCTTGCACGCGCCTGTAATGGTAGTATGACCGGGCCGGCGCTGTTGTTTGAACGAGCTTTGTGTCGATTATTGTTAACATGGTAACACAGGAAGAAGTTGTCTGATTGTTACAAGTGTCTTCCGACGTTCAACAAAACTGGACCCTACACTTATTCGCACCCTTTACCCAGCCCAGCTCTGCCATCTCATCTTACGATCGTAAGTTCACGGTAGGCTTTTCTCTTCGACAAGGTTAGCCGCGCATTTTCCGCGTGACGCTGGATCCTGTCAGGTCCGCGCTCGAAGCTTGCTCGTTGCGCTTAGCGCTAAAAGAGCAAATGCGAAGAGAGGGAGTATGCTACCGTTGTCAGCAATATGCGGTCCGATGCCGAATTGCCCCTCATCGCTGGGGAATCCGTGGATACGGCCTCCCAACAGTCGCAAATGCTCATCGGTAATTTCGAATCCTGGATTGTTGGGGAGCATTATATTCACGTGAAAGCCAGAGAAGTTAGCGTCAGGTGGTGCTCCATCACTCAGCGGGAACAAACCTAACACAATCGCGCCTGCGCTGCTGGCAGCACTGCCTAGGCGTTGGGCCGGTTGCAGCGGGTTTCCTGCCTCATCGAAGATAAAGCCCTTACCTGAAGCGAAACCTGGAAGACCATTTGCGTTGGTGTCGAGAATTAGTGCGATACCAAAGTCTTCTCCCGTGTGCGGAAAACTACCTGGCGGAAGCAAACGGACAAAGTTATCGGTGAATACAAAATCCAGAGAAAGCGACTGGCTATTAAGCGAGACGCCATCTAACTCGTTAAATGAAGTGCCAAAAAACGGCGTAACGCGCGTCGGTCCCAAATTGATCGGGATGGAGGTTGCATTCAGCGCTCCCGTGCGAGCAACCAATATCGCTGCCGCTAATAAGAGCTTTTTTGTCATGCCTCTATTAATGTTCATATCATTATCGGAGCCGGTGGTTCGCGAGGCCTTCTCGGTTCCCAAGCCGACCGCCTCCTTCCGCAAGGCGGGCCGAGTTCACGCTGTACCGGATGCTCCGAAGTTATTCACGGAGCGGCAGGAAGGAATAGAAATGGCGACCAAGTCCGCCTTGACTGTCTGAGAGGCCCTAAGATTTAATTGTAGAAATTGTAAAAATTAATTTGACGAAGCGAATTGAGTCGGCACGGAAAACCTTTATGAACACAAATGCCAAGACCTGCGCCACGATCATTT
>QHPN01000035.1 GCA_003219115.1 Verrucomicrobiota bacterium
AGAGCGAATCGCCGAGGAGCACGCTCAAGGCGTTTCCCCAGCGCGCATTCACCGTCGGCTGGCTGCGACGACGTTCGGCATCGTCGATGATGTCATCGTGGATGAGGGTGGCCAGATGGATCAGCTCGACAATCACCGCCAGGTCCACGTGTTCGTTTGTGACCCCGCCAGTTGCAGCGCCAGCCAGAAGCGCAACCAGCGGGCGCAGTCGTTTGCCGCCGCTTTCCAGCGCATAACTGACGTAACCCTTGATCGCAGGATCGAACGCTGCGGTCTGCCGGGCGATGCGTTGAGAAACTTCGTCCAAATGCGGTTGCACCACTGACGCGACTCGCGTCAAAGGACTAATTTTCAGCGGTGCCGCGGTCGGGCGCAGTGAAACTTCCACCGCTTCAGAATAGAAGACCGGTTTTTAATGTCAAAGCTGCAAGATGATTTCTCGAAATGCCGATGGATCGGTTTTATTTCCATAGAAGCCCGGAGGGCTGACAGAAATTAGCCGGTGGCGCAAGCCACCGGGCGTGCGTACCCAACATCAAGATGAAGCCCCGGCAGGGGCTGAGCCTAGACATTGTACATCCTACGCCCCTCCGGGGCTCATTTGTCTGTTACACGCTGACCCGGTGGCTCGCGCCACAGGCTAATTTCCGCAGCCCTCCCAGGCTAGAAGAAGAAACAGATGTCTTCTGCTGCGACTCATCCGGCGTTGGCGGAAATAATCAGCGGCGGTGCAGCCATGCGTCCGCCGCATATTTTGTGGCCCCCAGCTCTTCGGCCATGCTCAAGATATCCAAATCGATAGCGCTGGTAATAAATTGATTAGCTAATAATTGACTGAAAATACGTCTAAATTCCTCGCTTAAATTTCCGCGCTGAATGCTTCCCTGATGCAGCAAGCCGCCGCGTGTTTTGCGCTGTGCCGCTCCCGCGACTTTGCGACCATCGACCATTACGTCCGCGTGCACGGGACTCGCGAAACAATCATTGTAGCGGCAGTCTACGACCGTCGATTCTGTTTCGTTTCGGCGCTCATAGAGCGCCGCTACAGGCACGAATTCTCCCTTTTCAATCTCTGTGATAAGCGCGCAAGACAAGGCGCGATGGACTTTCTCGTAGATCGACTTCGACGATTCCGCGAAAACCGGGTCGCTTGCCGGAATGATTATCGAGTACGTCAGATCGGCACCGTGCGGCACGATTCCACCGCCGGTCCAGCGACGAACCATCGCGCGATCGCCTGCCGCGATGGACGCTTCGGCAAAGGTGACGAAATAGCCGAACGAAATCGCTGGTTCGTTCCAGCGGTAAAATCGCAGAATCGCGGATCGCGCTCTACTCAGCAGAACTTCGTCAATCGCCATATTGAGCGGCCCGGGGCGAGGCGTCGGATCGTCAATGACAATCAGTTCATCAAAGAGCGGATTCGATTTCTTCAAGAATTTGCTTTACCGCAATCGCGGGGTCAGGCGCGGCTATGATCGGTCGGCCGACCACAAGATAGTCTGCACCGGCGGCGACGGCTTCGGCTGGTGTCATGGTGCGTTTTTGATCATGTTCGTCGCTTCCGGTGGGGCGAATTCCGGGAATGACCAGCTTCACGTTTCGATCAATTGCTTTTCGCAACGCGCCAATCTCCCGCGCACTGGCGACGACGCCGCCGATCCCACATTCCGCTCCGATTTTCGCCAGTCGTACGACCTGTTGCGAAACGTCATCGATAATTCCGGTCTCGCGCAGGGTTTCGCGGTTCGCACTGGTCAACACCGTTACCCCAAGCAGCAGGAGAGTATCTGGCGCAACGGAAACAGCGGTGCGGATCATTTCGCTTCCGCCGCCGAGATGGAGCGTTAACATTTGCACGTCCAACCCGACAGCCGATTCAACCGCTCGTGCGACCGTGTTCGGAATATCGTGTAACTTCAGATCGAGAAAGGCCTGCGCACCTGTTTCTCGAATCGCGCGCACTAAATCCGGTCCTTCGGCCGTGAAAAGTTGTAATCCAATTTTCATCCAGGCCGCGAATGGGGCGAGGGTCAGCGCCAGGGAAATTGCTTCCGCGCGAGTACCGACGTCCAATGCGATGATCAGTCGGTCGCGACCGGAAGGTTTCATCTCGTCAATTTCGGCTAATTGGTGAACAGATTGCAAGGTATGGAAGAATCGGCGCACGCGAAGGTGAATCTTTTTCTGCGAGTGCTGCGCCGGCGTGAGGATGGGTTTCATGAGATCGAAACATTAATTGCACCGATCACGCTGCACGATTCACTCGCGATCGAGCCTGCCGATCGACTGGAATTTCACTGTGAGGAACCGGGTCTTGCCGGCGCTGACAACCTGGTGGTGCGCGCCGCACGCGCGTTTTTTGCTAAAACGAAGCGCGAACCAAAAGTCAGGCTTACGCTTCGGAAAAAAATTCCCCACGGTGCTGGCCTCGGCGGCGGTAGCAGCGATGCCGCTGCAACTTTGCGCGGACTCAATCGGTTTTTTGAGGCCGAGCTTTCGAACAAAACATTGTGCAGCCTGGCAGCGGAACTGGGTTCTGACGTTCCATTTTTCCTGAACGAAACAGTGGCAACGTGCAGTGGGCGAGGGGAGATCGTCATGCCGGCATCGTTGCCGGCATCATTAAATTTACTGCTCCTCAAGCCGGAGTTCGGCGTGCCGAGTGTGCGGGCCTATTCGCGCTGGCAGGCGACGCGAGAGCTCGCGAGCACAATGTATGAGTCACAAAAATTTGCGGACATCACGTGGGTTAATGATCTCGAGCGCCCGGTTTTCGAGAAGTTTATTTTCCTTGCGCAGATGAAATCGTGGTTGCGCGTTCAACCTGAAGTCGGTGCTGCACTGATGTCGGGATCCGGTTCGGCGATTTTCGCAGTTTTACGTTCCAATGTAGATGGCGATTTAATTGCGCAGCGCGCAAAGTCCGAGCTCGATGCCGAATTGTGGTGGTGCGTTTGCGAGACAATCGTGTCGCCGCAGTACTCCGGGTAGCGGACGTACCGCCAGTCCGGCTCGGACCTCGCGTATTGGCGATGATGTCTCCTCATCGCGGACTTTTTCTGCTTTCGCTCTGGGGAGCGCGGGCTGCTAGCCCGCAGTTGCTGGCAGCGTGCCGGCAACATCTGTGCGCGCCCACAGCTCGATTGCGTTCTGCAATAGTTTCGGCAAGCTGCCGAAACTTACAGGCTGGCAGCCTGTGCTCCCCGGAAAATCGCTGCGACGATTATCCTTACTCGCCCACGCCTCGCTGGAGAAGAGCTCGCCCGTATTCGCGATTGAGTTTGGCGATGAAACTGGCACTAATTTCTGCCGGACAAACCGCTTCGCACTCGTAGGTATTGGTGCAATTGCCAAAACCTTCCGCGTCCATCTGGCGCACCATTTTTAGTGCGCGCGAGGTCCGTTCCGGTGTGCCCTGTGGGAGAAATGCGAGATGCGAAACCTTTGCTGCGGTGAAAAGCATGGCCGACGCATTTGGGCAAGCTGCGGCGCAGGCGCCACAGCCAATGCAAGCCGCCGCTTCCATCGCCAGGTCCGCATTATGTTTTGGCACCGGAATCGAGTTCGCTTCCGGCGCGGATCCGGCGCGGGCGGCGATGAACCCACCGGCCTGGACGATGCGATCGAGCGCGCTGCGATCGATAACGAGGTCCCGCACCAGCG
>QHPN01000214.1:0-543 GCA_003219115.1 Verrucomicrobiota bacterium
TACAAAATCCTTACCCGGGGATGACACGGATATCACGGCTTTTTCCTGGTCTCTGACCACCGACCTCCGGCTTCTAGGACCCGTTTGGCACCGTGACTGCTGCCCAAGGCGAGTATCATAATGAAATCCGAGTCACATTCCCAAGAACTTGAGCCTCACGCCAATAGTCTTCAGCTGAAAGCCATTCTGGTGGTCGATGATGATCAGCAACTTGCCTCGGCTTTGCAATGGATTCTGGCGGACGAGAATTTTTTGGTCGATGTCGCCTTTGACGGCAAAGCGGCGCTTCTCAAGGTCAAGGCGCATGAGTACGATGCCGTGATCTGCGATTTGAAAATGCCCCGCCTGCGGGGAGATGATTTTTATCTAGAAGCGAAGGAACTACGCCCTTCACTGGCCGATCGCTTCATTTTCATTACCGGGTTCGCTACCGATGCAAGAATCGCCCTGTTCTTGACCAAGCACGACGTCAAATACCTGGTGAAACCTTTCGCGATTCAGGGACTGATCAATTGCGTTCGGCAATTGCTTTGCTGATTTAAC
>QHPN01000214.1:582-4792 GCA_003219115.1 Verrucomicrobiota bacterium
GCAGTTAGGGAATGTGTCATCCCGAGTCGCGCAGACGACGAGGGATCCCACGATTCCAGGGTGGAAAGCCGATATGGCTTGTGTGGTTAACGACTATTGGCGAGGTCCCTCGCTTGCGCTCGGGATGACAGAGTGTATGCGCGGAATCGAAAATGATGTCGAGCCTTGCGTCATCTCATTCTGGGGCGCACGGTTCTAAAATACGAAATGCAAGAAGATGTGAATCGCCTCCAGGGTGCCCTACCACCGGAAGAGATAGGCGCGGCAAAATTGCGCGAGCCGGATCGTGTGGCGGCGGGAATGCGGGCAGTCAAGGAAAGTTTGAAATTCACATTCCGCGAGAGTGGTTTGACGCGTGGTCTTCGCGATTGGTTTAAGATCAATCAGAAGGACGGTTTCGTTTGTCAGAGTTGTGCCTGGCCAAGCCCGGATGTCGATCCCCATGTGTTTGAATTCTGCGAGAACGGCGTCAAAGCATTAACGAGCGAAGCAACACGGAAAAAGATCACGCCGGATTTCTTTCGTGAGCATTCGATTGCGGATCTGCAGACGCGAACGGACCACTGGTTGGAACTGCAGGGGCGCCTGGTCCATCCCATGGTCAGGCAGGCGGGCGCGACTCATTACGAACCAATCGAATGGGACGAAGCCTTCGCGCTGATGGCGCGGGAACTAAATGCGTTGGCAACGCCAAATGCCGCGGCTTTCTATACCAGCGGACGAACGAGTAACGAAGCCGCGTTTCTTTACCAACTTTTCGTTAGACAATTTGGGACTAACAATCTGCCCGATTGTTCGAACATGTGCCATGAATCAAGTGGCGCGGCATTGAACGAAAGCATCGGCATCGGCAAAGGCTGTGTAAAGATGGAAGACTTCGAGAAGGCCGACGGCATTTTCATTCTTGGGCAAAATCCGGGAACGAATCATCCGCGGATGATGACAACGCTGGAGCGGGCAAAAAAAAATGGCGCAACCATCGTGGCCATCAATCCCATGCCGGAGCCGGGATTGATGGCAGTGGTTAATCCGAATCCACAGGAGTACCGAAACCCGTTTGCCTATGCGGCGAAGATGCTGTTCAACAAAGGGACGCCGTTGAGTGATCTTTGGCTACCCGTTTGCATTAACGGAGACATGGCGGCGATGCGCGGAATCATGAAAGCGATGCTTGCAGAGGAGGAACGCCAGCCAGGCTCCGTCTTTGACCGCGCGTTTATCGAACAATACACCGTGGGCTTCGAATCTTTCGTCGAGCATTTGCGCGCAACTGCCTGGGACGACATCGTCGAAGGCAGTGGATTGAGCCGCGATCAGATTCAGGAAGCCACTCGGATCGCGATGCGATGCAAACGCATCATCTGTTGCTGGGCGATGGGACTGACCCAGCACAAAAACGCGGTCGCTACCATTCAGGAAGTGATGAATTTTCTCCTACTGGGCGGTCACATCGGCCGGCCGGGAGCGGGGCCGTGTCCGATACGTGGCCATTCCAATGTGCAAGGGGATCGGACGATGGGGATTTGGGAGCGGATGAACGATTCGTTCCGTGAAAAACTTGGCCGCGAATTTCAATTTGCGCCGCCGCGAGAACACGGATGCGACACAGTCGAAACGATCAAGCAAATGCACGACGGCAAAATTCGTTTCTTTTTTGGCATGGGCGGGAATTTCCTGGTTGCGTCACCCGATACCGAATACACCGCAAGGGCATTGCAAAGTTGCCGTGTTACAGCGCATGTCTCTACGAAATTAAATCGCTCGCATTTAATCACGGGCGAGATAGCGCTGATTCTTCCCTGTCTGGGCCGATCCGAGATTGATCGTCAGAAGTCTGGCGACCAGTTCGTTACGGTCGAAGATTCCATGGGTATCATCAATCCATCGCGCGGGCATGCCGAGCCCGCGAGCAAACATCTGCGAAGCGAACCGTGGATTGTTGCCGGACTGGCGAAGGCTACGTTGGGAACGCGTACGACCGTCGACTGGGATGGTTTAATCGCGGATTACAATCGCATTCGCGATCGCATCGAGCGAGTCATCGTCGGGTTCGAGGATTTCAACAAGCGAATTCGCGTCGATGTCTTTTATCTGCCGAATGCGGCGCGTGACAAACGTGAATTCAAGAACAAGGAAGGCAAAGCGAAGTTCATCGTTTCAGATTTACCCCGGCATAAACTTGGGCCCGGGCAATATTTGATGACGACGGTCCGCAGCCACGACCAGTTTAACACTACAATTTATGGACTGAGCGATCGCTATCGGGGCGTGTATAACGGTCGCCGTGTTATCTTTATGAACGAAGATGACGTGAAAGCCGCCGGTTTGCAGCAAGGGCAGCTGGTCGACCTGACCAGCTACCACCGTAATGAGAAGCGGGTCGCGCGGCATTTCATGGTTGCGCCCTTCAGGATCGCGCGTGGTTGCACGGCGACCTATTTTCCCGAAGCCAATGTCCTCGTCTCCGTCAATAGTTCGGCTGATCAGAGTAATACGCCAACGAGCAAGAGCGTTGTGATAAGCATTCAACCTTCGGTCGATACCGAGGCGGCGGTCGATCAGATTCGGCGAGAAGCGCGTCTGTAGCGGCGCCCTATGAGCGCCGACTCCCGATGAAGTTCGACGGTCGTGGAGCGCCGCTACAGAAAATTATTCGAGAACAATTCGTTCGGTGTGGGAGTAGATATTAAACGAGGGCGGCCGAAGAAAACCAACCAACGTCTGATTGCATTCACGCGCGAACTCCATCGCCAGGGTGGAGGGGGCTGAAACCGAAGCAACGATTGGAATCCCGGCAGAAAGCGCTTTCTGCATAATTTCAAAAGACGCGCGGCCGCTAACGATAAGTATGCACCGTGTTAGCGGCAGTTCGCGATTAAGAAAAGCGCGTCCGATTGCCTTATCGACGGCATTATGCCGGCCGATGTCCTCTCTCACGACGCGCGGTCTGCCATCCAACTCGAAAATACCAGCTGCATGAATGCCGCCAGTCCTGGCGAAGTCGCTTTGTCCCTCGCGTAAGAGCGATGGTAGTGAAAGCAATGTTTCAGCATCGATGCGAATGTCTTTTGCCGATTCAATTACCAGGAAATTTTGACGGATCGCGGCGATGCTTTCCTTGCCGCAGATACCGCAACTCGATGAAATGGTACCGAAGCGTCGCGCAGAGTTGAGCTTAACCTTTGTGCCTTCGGCCAGCGTAGTGATTATGATGTTGTCCCGATTTCGCGCGCCAGCAGGACGCGAAAAGTTGGCGATCTCATCAGAGGTCCGAATAATTCCCTCGGAAACGAGAAAGCCCGCCGCCAATTCTTCGTCGTGTCCAGGTGTCCGCATCGTGGTGGCGACGGTCTTGCGGCCAATCCGAATCTCGAGGGGTTCTTCGATTGTAAGATCGTCATGCGAATATTCCAAATCGCCCTTCTGTTTTCGGCGAATGATCTGACCTGGCTTGATTCCGTCTTCTTTCACGGGATTGGTGGCGATGTTATTATGGCGCTGGTGGAAATCTGTCACATTTACATTTCACGCGGGCACAATTTTGTCGGGCACCATGGACTTGAGCCGGATGACTTCCCGATGATCGAGGTTCCGACTGTTGAATGCGTAGCGGGCCGTGGACTTCACGGCGACCGCTATTTTGATTTCAAAGAAGAGTACAAGGGACAGATCACGTTTTTTTCCCTCGAGGTTTTCGATGAACTGTGCAGCGCATTACAGGTGGCGAGAATCGGTCCCAGTGCGGTGCGGCGAAATGTCTTCACCCGGAACGTCGATCTTAACGAATTCATCGGCCGGGACTTCGAAGTACAAGGCATTCATTTTTACGGGACAGAGGAGAGTCGCCCCTGCGACTGGATGAACCGCGCGATTGCCCCGGGCGCTAAAGAATTTCTGAAAGGCCGGGGCGGCCTGCGTGCTCGCATCTTAACGGACGGCACGTTGCATTCGACCGCGCAGATTCCAGAGCAGGTCGGATGAATATCAGCGCCGTGCTGTTCGCCGGCTGGGACAGGATAAGGCGACATTGGTCTTCCATGGAAAATCGCTGTGGGAAATTCAACTCGATTTGTTGCGAAAATTGAGGCCGAGAGAAATCTTCCTTTCGGCGCGGAGCGATCCGGTGTGGCGGCCGGCCGACGTGCATTTCGTTCCTGACCAGGCGCCTTCGCGGGGTCCGTTAGGCGGGCTCGCAGCAACCCTCTCACGA
>QHPN01000215.1 GCA_003219115.1 Verrucomicrobiota bacterium
ATCGGATTATAACCAGTGCGTGTAATGTCATCAGCGGACTTCCGGCCCCCCCTACGAGGTGTCACTGCGATTTTGTTCGGTGGCCAATTGCTGCGCATAAGCGAGGGTATCGATATTCTCGATCGTCTTGTCGCGTCGAATGGCTTTGATACGGGGAAACCGCAACGCCAGCCCGCTGGCGTGACGCGTACTGGGTTGGATGGAATTGAAAGCAACCTCGAGGACGATGTCGGGCTTCACTTCGCGATACCGGCCACGATCAACCAGCGTGTTTTGTTTGAAGTGCTCGGTTAGCTCCGCGATCTCAGCGTCCGTCAGTCCGCTATAGGCTTTGCCGATGGGTAACAGTTCGCCGCTGTTTTCATCGCGCACGGCAAAGGTGTAATCGCTAAGCACATGGTTGCGTTTACCGTGGCCAAGTTCCGCGGCCACGACCACCACATCCAGCGTCGCCAGCTCTTTCTTGAGCTTGAACCAAAACAACCCACGGCGCCCCGGCGAATAAAAACTCTCCGGGTCCTTGATCATCAGGCCTTCGTTCAAACGCAGCCGCGCGCGTTTGAATTCAGTCTCGATTTCGTTAGCTGAATGGGCCGCGACTACACTGGCGACTTGAAATTTTGGCGGGAGCTTGAGGCCGCGCAGAAGTTCGCGGCGTTCGCGTAACGGTGTTCGTAAGAGTGATCGGCCATCGAAAAATAACAAATCAAAGGCGACAAATATTACCGGCACATCCGCAGAAGCGGCCTCGAACAAGTCGAGTCCCTCGCTTTTTCGTCCCAGCCGTTTCTGCAAATCGAAAAAAGTCAGCTTGCGGTCTTCCGCGTAAGCGATGATCTCTCCGTCCAGGATCACGTCCGCGGAAAATCCCCGGGCCTTTTCGGCCAGTTCAGGAAACTGACCAGTAATGCGCTTGAGATCGCGCGAGAAGATTTGAGCGCGATCGCCATTCACGTGGAGTTGCGCACGAATCCCATCGAACTTGTCTTCGACGTAGATTGTTGTAGCTGCCGGCGTCATCGCCGGCAGAATCTCAAAACTGCCGCCGGTGACGGCGGCAGCTACAACGCGTTTGCTCTCGATAAACCGTTTCCAGATTGCTTCTGCCGTCGGTTCAGGGCTGGCAAGCATGCACTTAATCGGCCGGAACAGCGTGAGCTCAGCGCGATGAAGTTCTCGTCTTTTGGCCAGCACGGCAGTGCGACCGATGTCGCCGAGGAGCATGTTCGCTTCCTTCACCTCGTCGAGCGACGCAGTGAAAGCTTTGGCAATTGCTTCCTCGACCAGACCCTCACGCAATCCGATGCGCAGATCACCGCTCAGAATCTTGACCACGTACTGTCCTTCCCGGGCAGAGAGACGCGCCAAACGATTTTGCAGCGCGTCTTTTTTCACCACCGGACCGCGCAGTTTGTGGAGCTGTTCAAAAAACTCGTAGGAATCAACCAGGCCGAACGGTTCCGAAGTTGTCCGGCCACCGAGGACTTCGAACGCCGTCTTGCCCGCGTCACCATGGCTGGAAGCGATGCGACGGAATTCGGCTTCGCTCATCCTTGTCGCGCCAGCAAGTGCGCGGTAAATAACCGAGCCACCGACCTGCAGCGTGCGCAGATCCGTTTGCGGGAAAGCGTGCCCGGTAAAATAAGTGGTGGCGACGGCGAGCCGCGCGCCATCCAGCGTCGAGAAATATTCTGACAGCAGACGGACCTTCTCAAGTTTCGCGGGCGTTGCCGCAATCGCCTGTCCAACATTGGCGAAGGCGAGAAATTCGGATGGCGCGGCCGCGGCCCGGCGTCATCCCGCGCCGGCGGGACGGCTACAGGAGCTGTATGGTCAATTCCGGCAAGCGACGTTCCGAGCGTGAGCTCCATTTGGTTCTCCTCAGTCAATGCCCACGCTTCCATCCCGCGCGCGCGCAAATCACGGGCAAAGTGCCCAGCGAATCCATGCAACGTGAAAACTCGTTTTGGTTTTACCAAATCGACATAACGCAGGAGATCGTCGTAATCGGCGTGATCGGAGAGCGGAAAAGCCGCGTCGACCTGGTAGCGATAGATCGCGTTCGGTTCGACCGCCCAGCCGCTGATCATGGCCACGCGTTTGCGTGGGATCTTTTCGAGCATGCGCGAGCGATTCGCGCTTGGCGGACAGATCAAAACTTTTCCGGCGACATCGTTCGCACGATAGCAAACGTAATCACAAAATTTCTGGCCGTATTGTTCGTAGATGCGCGTCATTTGGTAGACCGCGCCATGCAGCATTGGTGTCAGTTCGGCTCCGGCCAGTGCGCAAAGAATCTCCTGTGCTTTGCCCAGGGAATAGCCGAGCAACACGGGAACTTCGTTGTTGTCGATCGCATCCCTGCAGAAAGCGACAATCTGGGTAATTACCTCTTCGGTCGGCGGCAAGCGATAACGCGGAAGGCCGTAGGTGGTCTCCATGATCAATGTGTCGGCTGCTGTCCATTCCGCCGGTTCGGCCGATTGACCGTGACGCAATTTGAAATCGCCGGTGTAAAGGACCGAGTCGTCCTCCGTCCGCAGAAAGAACTGGGCTGAGCCAAAAATGTGGCCGGCGGGAAACAATGTAACCTGCATTCCGCGGACATTCTTTTCCTGACCGAACGGCAAAAGAATTTCCCTGCGTTTCCCGGGCAACCGCGCCTGCATCAGACGCGCCGTCCGTTCCGAAACAATAATCTGGCGGTGCGGCGCGATGTGATCGCTATGCGCGTGAGAAACGAATGCGAAATCCTTGGCCTCCCACGGGTCGAGCCAGAGATTTTGTTGCGGCAAAAACACGCCGCGTTCATATCGGATATCGATCACGCCGAAATTTAGCTGCGCATTTCTGCAGGGAAACTGGCATTCGGTTACTGTCCTGATTTAAACGCCAGAATAGGAACACAGACTTTCTAGTCTGTGCGCCCAGCGGAGTTTTACTCCGCTGACGTGGTCCTGAGAGCAGCGGGTTAGAAACCCGCTGGGCGCACAGGCCAGTGGCCCGTGTTCCGCTGTCGGCATTCGCTCTCCATTGACAGGGTCGCACGCAGCCGGTTTGATATCGGTAATGCGATTTATCTGCGCAGTCGCGCTTTTGCTTGGCCTGAGCTCTGTCGCTCGGGCCGATACCGAACGGGGGAACCTTCCGGTCGCGCTCAACTCCGATTTCGAGTTTCGTAAAGCCAAGATTTATAACCCGTACGTAAGGGGACAAAAAGCGCAGGGACCTGCGGATGCGAGTAAAAAGGGATTATCCAGGTCGAGAAGTGTGGATCAAGAGGCGTCGCTAAATTTTGAGCGCTCCTATCGATTGCATGGGGCGGTCACCGGTTTGGATCAACGGCAACGTTTCGGGCAATATTTTGACTTCTTCTGGCGCGCAAAGCGACCATCGGATATGACCGTCCGGTTCGAGTACAAACAGGAAAAACTGAAAGCTTTTGTCCAGGCCAAAGAGCAGACCTATCAGAACGTTAGTGGAACAAATCGGAGCGAATTTCGGGTGGTTGGCGACGAGTACTTTGATGATGGGCAGGTGCTGGCCTGGCGATGTTTACTTATCGAACACGGCCGAATTGTAGCCGAGAAACGCTCTTTTCTGTGGGATTAGAGCGTTTGACTGATCGCGTTAAATTTAATAAGTTTTTAATAGTCAATTGTGGAATCGTCCATTCAGGTCGGTGTGAGCGGCCCTGCCGTCTGGGTCCGGGTGGAGGGCAAAGGCAGTTTTCTAAATAGCGGAAATTTCAAGCAGTTTGCTCGGGAAATGGTGGACCGCGGCTATCGCGAGTTTGTGATTGACCTAACTGACTGCGCGATGATGGATTCGACCTTCATGGGGACAATGGCCGGACTGGCTTTGCGGTTAAAGGAACTGGGCCAGGGGCACTTGAGGGTGGTGCATTGCGGCGAACGCAGCCGGCAGTTGCTCTCTGGTCTCGGTCTCGATCAGCTTTTCCAAATTTCCAGCGACGGCGCCCGCGCCCCGGAATGCGATGCGCTCGCAGCCGCCACCATGGGGAAAAAGGAGCAGGCCAGGGAAATGCTGGCCGCTCACGAAGCGCTGTGTGAAGCGGCGCCGGAAAATATTTTGCGGTTCAAAGACGTTCTCGAGTACCTCAAGCAGGACCTTCACGGCAACCCGGTAAAGAAGTAACTTGGCCTCGATCGTCATGTGGCCAAGCTTTCTCTTCGCGGCCCTGGGCTTCGCGATTTTGGGTTGGGCTTTCACCACCTTCCGGCAGACTCGCAAAGTTCATGCTCTCGAGCGGTCGAAGGAAGAGATCCAGGTCGAAGAAACCCTGGTCTTCGATTTTCTGCACGGACTGGGGGAAGCGTTTCGGGAAACGATCAAGCCGAACGATTTGCACCGCTTGATTGTCGAGGGAGCGACCCGGATTCTCGATGCCCATGGTGGCGCGCTTTATCTCTCCGATCGCAGCGGCAACAAACTCATGCCGGTATTTCTTTCCAAGGGTTGTCCGCCGTTGGTGCTGGTGCCGGGCCACATCTTACATCAAGCCGCGACGACGCCTGCTGCTTTGGAAGGTTTTTTACGCATGCATAATGTGACAGCCGGTGAAGGTCTGATCGGCACGGTCTGGCAAACGGGACAGCCAGTCTCGTTAGGCGACCTCTCGCAAGTGGCCGAGTTGGCGCGCCTGCGCGATACACCTTTCGGTACCGCCTCGTTGATGGCGACGCCGTTGCTTTACGGTAAGCAAAACATGGGCGTGCTCGCGGTCGGCAACGGCCCGATGGGCGCGCCCTTTACTGCGAGTGACTTTGTCGTTTTCAAATCGATCGCCGAGCAATCCGCCTTCGCGCTTTACAACGCGATCATTTACTCGGAGGCGAATGAAAAGAAGCGGCTCGATCACGATCTCGAAATCGCGCGCGACATTCAGCGGATTTTGCTTCCGGCAAAATCGCCGGCCATTCCGGGCTTCGAAATTGCCGGGATCAATATCCCGGCGAAGCAGGTGAGCGGCGACTACTTTGATTACATCAGAGTCGACGAGAATCGGCTTGGGCTGGCGATTGCGGATGTTTCGGGCAAAGGGGTGCCGGCGTCGTTGATCATGGCGATTTGTCGAAGCGTGTTGCGGAGCCAGGCGCCGCAGAATCCATCGCCGGCCGAAGTGTTAAAGGCAGTCAATCGCCAGCTTTATCCTGACATCAAAGAGGACATGTTTATTAGCATGGCATATTTGGTGGTGGATCATTCACTCGGCTCGATTACGCTGGCACGTGCAGGTCACGATGCGCCGCTACTTTATCGTCGCGCCCAGCAAACGGTGGAACTAGTCAAGCCGCCGGGGATGGTGGTCGGGATCGACAGCGGGAGCGTTTTCGATCGGATCACGAACGATTTCGCCCTTCCGCTCGAACAGGACGATTGTCTTGTGCTCTACACCGATGGCGTGACCGAAGCTTTGGATGCAGAGGGATTTGAATTCGGTCCTGATCGGATGATCCAATCGGTGCGGGCGAGCGCTGCGCAAGGCGCTTCGGCCATCATCACGCGATTAATTGATGATGTCCGCAATTTTGTGGGCTCGCACCCGCAGAACGACGACATCACTTTGATTACCATTCGTAAACATGAAAAAAACCCCTGAACCGCGCGAAGAAGACAAGATTCCGCCCCCGGTTGCGACCGGGTCGGAAAACAATTCCGCCGAGACTGAAACAACCGATGATCTGGTTGCCAGTTTGCAAAGCGATCTGGATCGATTTCGCGATCTGGCCTTACGAACGCAAGCAGACTTTGAAAATTACAAGAAACGCGGTGCTCGCGAGAAAGATGAGGCGATCAAATATGCCAATCGCACTCTGCTCGAGCGGCTCGTTCCGGTCGTCGATAATTTCGAGCTTGGACTATCCGCCGCCCGCGACCAAAGCGAACACTCGCCGATTTATTCGGGGATGAGCATGATCTTGAAACAACTTACTGACTTCCTAACGGAAAGTGGACTGGAGCCGGTCGATGCAGTGGGAAAACAGTTTGATCCCAACCTGCATGAAGCGATCGGCCACGAACCGAGCGATAAAATTCCCGAAGGGCATGTCATTCGACAAACCCGCCGCGGCTATCGCTTGAAAGATCGCCTGCTGCGACCGGCGACTGTGGTGGTTTCGAGCGGACGGACTGGAAGAAAGTGATAAGTAAGAAGTGACAAGTGACGAGTAACTTCGGCGCGACGATTGCTGACTCTTGTCACTCGTCATACGTCACTCATTACTAGTTTTAGATGCCAACGACCAAACGCGATTATTACGAAGTGCTCGGTGTCCCGCGGGGCGCGCCGGAAGATGAGATCAAGCGCGCCTATCGCAAGCTCGCGGTCAAATTTCATCCGGACAAAAACCCGAACGATCAGCAAGCCGAGGAACGATTTAAGGAGCTCGGCGAAGCCTACGATGTCTTGATCGATGCCGATAAACGCGCCGCTTACGATCGGTACGGGCATGCTGCTTTTGCGCACGGAGGAGCCGGATTTGGCGGCGGGTTCCACGATCCATTCGATATTTTCCGCGAGGTTTTTGGAGGAGGCGGTGGCGGGATTTTCGAGAGCTTCTTTGGTGGCGGTGGAGCTGGTCGCGCCGACGAACGGCAGCGCGGCTCCGATCTGCGTTACGACATGCAGATCACGCTCGAAGAAGCAGCCTTCGGCGTGGAAAAGGAAATCGAAGTGCGCAAGCTCGACACCTGCGGCAAATGCGAAGGCAAAGGCGCCGAGCCCGGCTCGCGCACGATCAATTGTCCGGCCTGCGGCGGTCGCGGCCAGGTCATCAGCTCAGGTGTCGCAAACCTGTCCGCGTTGTCGCGGCGTGGGCCAGATCATTGAGAAACCCTGTCGCAAGTGTAGCGGGGAAGGGCGGCTCGAAAATTCCAGCCGCATCAAACTAAAAATTCCGGCCGGTATTGGTAGTGGCTCGCGGCTGCGTTCTTCGCGGAATGGCGAGGCTGGCATTCGCGGTGGACCGCCGGGCGATCTTTACGTCGTGCTCCACATCAAGGAACACCCAGTCTTTCAACGCGATGAGGACGATCTTTATTGCGAAGTCCCGATTTCATTTCCGCTGGCGGCGCTCGGCGGCGAGGTCCCGGTGCCGACGCTCGAAGGCAGAGCGAACGTAAAGATCCCCGCGGGCACGCAAACGGGTCAGATATTCAAATTGCGCGGCAAAGGCATCGTCAATGTCGAGGGTCGCGGCCGCGGAGATTTACTCGCGCGCGTGGTTGTGGAAGTGCCGACACGCTTGAATGCGGAACAACGCAGGAAGCTGGAGGAATTTTCCGCGCTCGTCGGTGAAGAAAATACCCCGTTGCACAAGAGCTTCTTCGAACGCGCCAAAAACTTTTTTCGCTAAAATCAACCGCGGACAACGCGGATTGCGCGGATGGAGGGGAAGAAAAAATCTGGAAGCTAGGAATCCAAGGAAAGAAAGTGGAATTATGCTGTTTCCTGGATTCTAGATTCCTTCGCAAGACGCGACTGTTTCGTCATTATTTCTTCATTCGTCATTCGTGCTTCGTCATTTGACCCATCAGTGTCATCCGCGTAATCCGCGGTTCTAGATTTCATGCATCGCTTTTATATCACGCCCGAAAACTGGAACGCTGACGCACTGATTCTGCGCGAATCGGAGGTACATCATGCGCGGGATGTGCTCCGTCTCGAGCCGGGCGAACGGGTGGTGGTATTCAACGGGCGCGGACACGAAGTCACGGCTGAGATTACGAAGGTAGCCCGCGAGGAAATTCAACTGCGCAAACTGCATGAGGTGCGGGTGCCGCCGTTGCGCTGTCAGATCACGCTGGCACAGGCTATTCCGAAATGGAAAAACATGGATTTGATCGTGCAGAAAGCGGTCGAGTTAGGCGCAGCGGAAATCGCGCCGATTATTTCCGACCGCACCATTGTCCATCTCCAGCTCAAGGAAGCGGTTCAGAAACAGGCGAAATGGCAGCAGGTCGCGATCGAAGCTGCAAAACAATGTGGACAGAACTGGCTGCCGGCGGTGCAGATGCCGAGGAAGCTGAAAGAGTTTTTTGCGACTGTGGAGGCAGGCGTGTCGCCTGCATCGAATCCTGGAATGCGGCCGACACAGCTGCCCCTACAGCACGCCGATCCTGAACTGCGTCTAATCGGTTCACTTCAATCCGATGCGGTGCATTTGAAGACAGTGCTCGCTGAGTACGAGCGTGAAAACCAAGGCGGCCGTCCCACAAACGTTCTGATGTGCATTGGCCCGGAAGGAGATTTCACTCCGGCGGAACTCAACCTCGCCCGAAGTCACGGTTGTCGCCCCATTACTCTCGGTCCAATTATTCTGCGCGTGGAAACCGCGGCGATCTATTGCCTGAGCGTTCTCTCTTATGAATTGTTAGCTGAGCCTTAATGGTGGGCGCTCGAGCCTCCGCTACCCCGCTGCTGATCGCATGATTTCAACGACGGAAAGGACGAAAGGGACTACTTTTCCTGTGCAATTCGATCTGGTTAACTGGTATCGCCTTGTCATTTCAGTCCCTTTAGTCCCTTCATTTACTTGGAAAGTCGAATGGCCGAGCATTTCATTCCCAGGCACGGAGGATACGAGAATCTCCTCTCCTTTCAGAAAGCGCGCATCGTTTACGATGGCACCGTGCGCTTTTGCCAGCGCTTCCTGGAAAAGCGCGACCGCACCGTGGACCAGATGATCCAGGCGGCGCGCTCGGGTAAACAGAATATCCTCGAGGCCAGTCGCGCCTCGGGCACCTCGAAAGAAACCGAAATCAAGCTCACTAATGTGGCGCGGGCCAGCCTTGAGGAGTTGCTCGAGGACTATCGTGACTTTCTTCGTCTCCGTCGGATCGCGGAATGGCCAAAGAATCACTCTTACACTCGTCGTCTCCGGCAGCTGAACCGCACACCTGACGCTAATTATGAGACGTTCAGGAAAGGCATCGAACATCCTGATCCAGGCATCGCCGGTAACGTCATGATCGGCTTGATTAAGCTGACAAATTTCCTGCTCGATCAGCAGCTGCGTTATTTGGAAGAAGCATTCGTCAAAGAGGGTGGTCTGCGCGAGCGCATGACTCGCGCCCGTCTAGCGGAGCGCGCAAAAGCTCGCCGCGCCTCAAACTAGTTAGTCACTTTCGTCCTTTCCGTCGCTGAAATCATGCGGCCATCGTCGGGGCATGTCTTAGTAAATGTACGGCTTCGAAAGTTCGAACGCGTCTCGGATCAATTCGAAGTGCGGTTCTCCGTCCTCGGCCACGACAATTTCGACGACGTCAAATCGCGACAGAATGTCGGGGTTATCGAGCAGTTGCAGCCAGGCCAGTGCGCCGCGCGAAATCAATTTTCGTTTCGCAGCGTTGATTGCTTCCGACGGTCGCACAAGGTCATCGCGCCTACGTGTCTTTACTTCGATGAAGACGAGCGTGTCGCCATCGCGACAAACAATATCGACTTCGCCGCCGTGCCGAGCCCGGAAATTGCGGTAGAGAATTTTGTAACCCAGCCGCCGAAGAAAACCGCAGGCGAGCTTTTCTCCGCGGGTACCGAGTTGGAGGTGGTCCGAGCCGGACTGGCGCTTTTGGTCGACACGGCCTGCGGTCAACCGCGCGAAGTGGCTGCGCCACCGACTTGAAAGATCGATGACCGAACGAGCAAGGCCGATATTCATCAGGGATTAATCAGGGCATTGAAGCCGACCAGCTGCGTGCGATCAAGCCTCGGTCATTCCGACCGAAGCGGAGGACTCTCTAATTTTTTCAAGAGAAGTTAGAGATGTCTCGGCTGACGCTCGACATGACATTAGATCGAGCGCG
>QHPN01000001.1:0-271 GCA_003219115.1 Verrucomicrobiota bacterium
AGAATTCCGATGAGCGCGATGCCGGCGCAAAAGCTCGTTATCACCAATTGTTTTCCGTGCCTTACCATTTCTCCCAAAACGGCGTGCGCGGCGAGATAGAAAAATCCGCCGCCGACATGAGCCATGATCAGACCGAGCCAGAAGATCGACGCCTGAGCGAGAAAGAAGAATCCAATCGCTCCGCCGAGAAGTGTGGCCGCTTCCACTGCCGCAACCCAACCGAGCGCAGTGAGACGAGGGAAAGCAGCGTCAATCAAAAGACTACCCAACG